>DASUXP010000266.1:0-2447 GCA_036377835.1 Sphingomicrobium sp.
CGGCGCTCGACCGCGCCCTGGCGGGCGTCACCAGGGAGGGGAGATGAAGCGCAGGACTCTGGTCATCGGGGCCTCGAGCATCGGCATCGTCGCGGTCGGCGCGACCGCCGCGCTGGCGCCGCTCGCCGCGGGGCCAGACGGGGAGAAGGATTGCGGCAACGTCCTGCCGCCGCTGATGCCCTCGTCGCCCAGGCCCGGCGTCGCCGAGCCGCACTGGGCGCAGAAGGGCGGGACGGTCAACGACGCCAGTTGCCTCAGCCGCACCGCGGTCGCCGGGGTGATCGCGCCGCGCAGCGAGAAGGAGGTCGGCGAGGCGCTGGCCTATGCGCGCGAGGCCGGGCTGACCGTTTCGCCCGCGGGCGTGCGCCACAGCATGGGCGGCCAGGCCTTCCGCCGCGGCGGGGTGATGCTCGACATGCGCCACATGAACCGCATCGAGCTGCACGCCGACCGCTCGACGGTAACGGTCGGCGCGGGCGCGACGTGGCACGACATCCAGAAGGCGATCCACCCGCGCTTAGCGGTCAAGGCGATGCAGTCGACCGACATCTTCACCGTCGGCGGCTCGATCTCGGTCAATGCGCACGGGATGGATCACCAGGCCGGGGCGATCATGGATTCGATCCGCTCGCTGCGCCTGATGCTCGCTGACGGGCGGGTGGTCACCGTCTCGCGCGACGAGAACCCGGAGCTGTTCCGGCTCGTCGTCGGCGGCTACGGGCTGTTCGGGATCATCCTCTCGGCCGAGCTGGAGGTGGTGCCCAACGCCATCTACCGCTCGGAGCGCGAGCTGGTCGCCACGCGCGACCTGCCGCGGCGGCTCGAGGACATCATCGCCGATCCGTCGATCGGGCTCATGTACACGCACCTCTCGACCGCGCCCGGCTCGCTGCTCGATGAAGCGTTGATCTATCGCTACCACAAGACCGACGACGCAGGGGCGGAGCGGGCGCCGCTCGGCGACGTCGGCTCGGTCAGGATGCGGCGGCTGACGGTCAACCTCGCCAAGAAGTCGCCGCTGTTCCAGGACCTGAAATGGTGGTCGGAAAAGCATCTCGAGCATCGCTTCGAGGCCTGCACCGTGACCCGCGCCCAGGCGATGCAGGACGGCGAGGCGTGCCTCGTCTCGCGCAACGACCCGATGCACGACAGCGTGCCCTATTTGCGCAACAGCCTGAAGAACGACACCGACATCCTCCAGGAATATTTCGTCCCGCGCGAGCGGCTGCTGCCGTTCATCGACGGCCTGCGCGAGGTGATCCGCAGGGAAAAAGCGAACCTGCTCAACGCGTCGGTGCGGGTGGTGGGCCGCGAGGAGAATGCGCTGAGCTACGCGCCGGCGCCGGCCTATTCGGTGGTGCTCTACCTCAACCAGCGCACCGACGCGGAGGGCAATGCCAGGATGGCGCGGCTGACGAGCGACCTCATCGACCTCACGCAGGCCAACGGCGGGCGCTTCTTCCTGCCCTACCAGCTGCATTACCGGCCCGAGCAGCTCGTCGCTGCCTATCCGGAGATCCGCGCTTTCTTCGCCGAGAAGCGCAAGTGGGATCCCGAAGGGCGGTTCAGCAACACCTGGTACGAGCGCTACGCCCCGGCGGTGGGCTGAGGCTCAATAATCGTAGACATGCTCAACGCGGCCCCCTGACGCCCGCGCGTGGCGGATGAGCGGGAGCAGGGCCGGCACCTTGGTCGAGACGGCGACGCGCCGCCATCCGGCGGGCTCGTCGAGAGGTGTCGTGAAGAGGTGCGCGCCGGGCACGTCTTTCCCCGGCGGGACGAGCAGGGTCACGAAAATGTCGTCGTTGCCGCTGATCTCGACGAGCTGGACGGGCGACCCTGCCATCTTCTGCAGCAGGTCGGAGAATACAGCGTAGCGCGGGGCCTCGACCAGGATCATGCCGGGACTTAGGCGGGCGACCGGCTTCAGGCGCGGGTCGATGGCGGCGATCGCCTGCGGGTCGGCGCGGGCGACGAAGCGGAGCATGCGCTCGTCGCGGCCGAGGCTCGCGCCCGACGCCCAGCCGATCAGCTTCGCATAGCCGGCCTTGACTCCATATTCGGATGAAAGCGCGAGGCGGCGCTCCCAGTGGCGGACCTTCGCACGCGGCTCGCTGGTGTCCCACAGGCCGGAGAAGGCCCGGCCGAACGGGAATTCGTACCAGGGCGTCTCGTGCATGAAGGCGCCATAAGCCGACTGGACCCGCGCGGCGTAACGGTCGTCGGCGCTGTGCCAGCCGCCGAGCCATTCGCTGACGCGGCCGAGGCTGTTCTCGTACAGCGCCTTGACGAGGAGCTCGGCGGAGAAGCTGAGGCCGATGGTGTAGAGCATCACCCGCGCATCCGCGCCCGCGCGGCCGGCCGAGGCGCGGTTCACGGCGCAATAGCCCGACCAGAAGCCGCGGATGTCGCGCCAGTAATGATAGCCGCTCGGCGGGTTGCCGCGC
>DASUXP010000267.1:0-8962 GCA_036377835.1 Sphingomicrobium sp.
CAGCCGAGGGACCTGGTTGAGACGAATGGCTTGCGCTCAAGCGCGCTTTCCTCTTCTTTTGGTTGTCAGATGCAATGGATGAGCGCCCCTAACATAGGGCAAGCGCCTCTTCCACAGCGGGCTCGGGGCTTTTGGAAGGCATGGACCGGCGCTGCCGCAGAGCGGCTGGAGATGCTGCTCGACGTCGAGCGCGCGCAGCTGCCGCCGTGGTTCGCGGTCGGATTCGGCCTCGGCATCGCCGCCTGGTTTGCGCTCGGCTTCGCCAATCAATGGGTGGGGTTCCTGTGCGTGAGCGCGGCGCTTGGCCTGGCCGGCTTCGCGCTCGGCGGCGGCCGCGCTGGAAGGGCGCTGGGCTGGTTTTCGCTCGCGGCAATGCTCGGCTGCGCTTTGGTCTGGGCGCGGGCCGAGTGGGTCCGCTCGCCCCGTCTTGAACGACCGGTCGTCGCCGCGTTCGAGGGCCGGATCGAGCGCGTCGAGACCCTCGTCGCGCGGGGCACGGTCCGGCTGACGCTGGCGACCGCCGACTCGGCGCTTCCGCCGCGCGTGCGCGTTTCCGTCGATTCGGACGCTGCTCCGGCCGGGTTGAGCAGCGGAGCGGTGCTCCGGCTGCGTGCGCGGCTCGCCCCACCGCCGCCGATGGCGCTGCCCGGAACCTACGATTTCGCGCGTGACGCCTGGTTCCGGCAGATCGGGGCGGTGGGCAAGGCGCTGGGGCCCGTCGAGGTCGTCGCGGCAGCGGACGCGGGCGGTCTGGAGGCGGTTCGCCACCGCCTCGCCGCGCACATTCGCGAACGCCTCCCCGGCGGCGAATCCGGAATCGCGGTCGCGCTGGTCACCGGTGACCAAAACAGCGTCGGCGAGGACGATGCCGAGGCGATGCGGCGCAGCGGCCTTACTCACCTTCTGTCGGTCAGCGGGCTGCATATCGCCGCCGTGGTGGCGTTCGCGATGTTGCTCAGCCTGAGGCTGCTGGCGCTGAGCGAACGGCTGGCGCTGCGCTTCAATCTGGTGCTGGTCTCCGCCGGCGTCGCCGCCGCTGCCGGCATCGGCTACACGCTCCTTACCGGCGCGCAGGTGCCGACGGTGCGAAGCTGCGTGGCGGCGGTGCTGGTCCTGCTCGGCATTGCGCTCGGGCGCGATGCGATCAGCATCCGGCTGGTCGCGGTGGGCGCACTGCTGGTGCTGTTGTTCCGTCCCGAATCGCTTGCCGGGGCGAGCTTCCAGATGAGCTTCGCCGCGGTGACCGCGATCGTCGTGCTCCATTCCACCGGCTGGGCACGGCGGCTCTTCCAGCGGCGCGACGAGGGCATTTTGATGCGGATCGGACGATCGCTCGCGGCCATCGTCCTCACCGGCCTCGCGGTCGAGTTCGCGCTCATTCCCTTCGCGCTCTTCCATTTCCACCGCGCGGGTCTCTACGGAGTCGCGGCGAACGTCGTCGCCATCCCCCTGACGACGTTCGTGATCATGCCGCTCGAGGCGGCGGCGCTCCTGCTCGACACGATCGGCATTGGGCAGCCCTTGTGGTGGCTGACCGGCAAGGCGATCGCTGCGCTGCTGCAGCTTGCCCATGGCGTTGCTTCGGCGCCGGGGGCGGTGGCGATGATGCCGTCGATGCCGCGCTGGGCGTTCGGCCTGATGGTCGCCGGCGGCCTGTGGCTGTGCCTGTGGACCACCAGGGTGCGGGTGCTCGGGCTGGCGCCGGTCGCGATCGGAGCCGCCGGCGCGTGGCTTTCGCCGACTCCCGACTTGCTGGTCACCGGCGACGGCCGGCACCTGGTGGTCGTCTCCGACGGGACCCCGCTGCTGCTGCGCGACGGCGCCGGAGATTATGTGCGCCAGCTCTTTTCCGAGGCCGCCGGCTATGACGACGAGCCGCGCAATCTCGGCACGACCCCCTACAGCGCCTGCTCGCGCGACAGCTGCGTGGCGCTGATTCGCAAGCGGGAAGGGGAGTGGCGGCTCCTCGCCACCCGTTCATCGACACGGATCGACTGGGCGACGATCACCCGCGCCTGCGGTGAGGCGGACATCGTCGTTTCCGATCGGTGGCTGCCCCGCGGCTGTCAGCCGCGCTGGCTCAAGCTAGACCGCGCGGTGTTGGGGCGCACCGGCGGGATCGCCGTCCATCTAGGTTCGCAGCCGTGGATCGCTACCGTGGCCGAGCGGGTGGCTCGCCACCCGTGGGCGCAGGCTTCGGCTTCTAGCGGTCGCTCCAGACCGCGAGCTCGCTTCCGGCGGGATCGATGAAGTGGAAGCGCCGCCCGCCGGGGAAGCTGAAAATGGCTTTGGCGATGGTCCCGCCGGCCTTGCCGACGGCGTCGAACGCCGCCTCGAGGTCGTCGACCCGGATCACCGGAAGCGGCGCCGACAGCGAGTCCGCCGGATCGCCCTGCAAGCCCATGTCCGCGACGCCGTTGGTGGTCGCCGAGTAGGTCGGCCCGTAGTCGATGAAGTCCCAGCCGAACGCCTTCGCATAAAATGCGCGCGTCAGTTCATGCGCCGTCGCGGTCGGCAGCTCGACATAATCGATTCGCGCTTCGCCCATGTCAGTAGCGCCGGATCAACCCCGCCAGCCGGCCTTGGATCTTTACCTGGTCGGGGTGGTAGCGCTGGGGTTCGTACTGGCGGTTCGCGGGGTCGAGGCGGATCATGCTGCCTTCTCGGCGGAAGGTCTTCAGGGTCGCTTCCTCATCGTTGACCAACGCCACCACGATCTCCCCGTCGCGCGCGGTCTCGGCCTTGCGGATCAGCGCGAAATCGCCGTCGAGAATGCCTTCCTCGACCATCGAATCGCCCGACACTTCCAGCGCATAATGCTCCCCCGGGCCGAGCAGGGCTGCGGGGACGGGGAAGCATTCGGTGCCCTGGAGCGCTTCGATCGGCGTGCCCGCGGCGATCCGCCCGTGGAGCGGGATTTCGATCGTGTCGTTGGCCGCCGCCGGAGCCGCGGGCCGCAGCGGAGTGACCGTCGCCGAGCGTGCCTCGGGCAGCTTCAGTACCTCGAGCGCCCGAGCGCGGTTGGGCAGGCGGCGGATGAAGCCGCGCTCCTCGAGCGCCGAAATGAGGCGGTGCACGCCCGACTTGGACTTGAGGTCGAGCGCCTCGCGCATCTCGTCGAAGCTCGGGGAGATCCCGCTATCCTTCAGGCGCCCGTCGATGAAGATCAGCAGCTCGTGCTGCTTGGCGGTGAGCATCGGCCGTCACTCCCCTTGGTCCCATTGAAGGAACGAATAGGGAACGTGTAGGCAACATCGAGGCGCTCGTCAAGCGGCCCGGCGTTCGGCGTCAGCCGCCGCTAGTGGCGAGCCTCTCCCTGAGCGCCTGGATTGCCTTGTCGTTGCGCTTGATCTTGGTGTCGGCGCGAACGTCCGCGATAAACTGCCGCGCATAATTGTCGGCCGCGCCCTGTTGCAGGGCGGTGCGCACCTGGCCGATCAGCGCCGGCTGGAGAAGCGCGTTGCCGGGCACGATCTTGTCGACTTTGACGACATAATAGCCGCGCCCCTGCTCGTCGGGCACGATCCGGCTCTTGCCCGCGGTGAGCGAGAACAGCATCCGGATTGGCGCCGGGACGTGCCGCTCGGTCTGCGCGATCTGCATGCGCCGTGAGGCAAGCGGCTGGATGGGGGCCGGCACCCCGCTCTGCTTGATCGCTTCGGCCAGGGACATTCCCGACGAGGCCTTGGCCGCGATTGCGGAGGCAACCGCACGGGCCTTGGCCATGGCCTTGTCGGTGATCCAGTCGTTGCGCACCTTTTCCTTGATCGAGGCGAGCGGCGCGGGCGCTGCGGGCAGGATCTCCGACGGCGCGACCATCGCGTAACGGCCGTTCGGCAGGGTGACGAGCTCCGGTTCCTCGCCGCTGCCGACCTCGAACGCGATCTTGAGCGCCGGAGCCATCTCCTGCGGGAACTTGTAGGCGGGATCGGTGCGGGACGTTCCGTTCGACATCACCAATGGCGTGGTGATCACCTGGAGCTTGGCGCGCTGGGCGGCTTCCGCATAGTTGAGCCCCTCGTCGAGCGAATCCTGGACCCTTGCGACAAGGTCCTCGAGCGCAGCCTTGCGCTTGTCCTCCAGCAGCCTGGCCCCGATTTCCTCCCGCGCCTGGTCGAGGGTCTTCCCGCCCTGCTTGTTCACCGAATCGACCTTCACCACGACCCAGCCGAAGTCGGACTGGATGGGACCCACGACCGCGCCCTGCGGAGCCGAGAAGGCGGCCGCCGCGGCCTTGTCGCCGGCGATCGAGGCATAATCCTGGCGGGTGCGATCGGATTGGGTGGTGACCGCCGCATTGGCGCCGGCTGGGGCAGCCGCGGTAGCGAGCGTCCCGCCGGCCCTGGCGCGGGCGGCGATCGCATTCGCCGTCGCCTGGTCCGGCACCACAGCCTGGCTCAGCGTGCGCGTCTCGCGGGCGCCGTAGGTCGCCTGGTTGGCGTTGTAATAAGCTTCGATTTCCTGCGGCGTCGCCGTGATCCCCGCCACTTGCTCGGGACCGATCGGGGCGATTCGCACGATCCGCTGTTCGGGCACCATGTAGCGCGCGCGGTTGGCGTTGTAGAAGGCCTGGATGTCGGCGTCGGTCGGCTTGAACTGGCTGGTGAAGAAGGTGATCGGGATCACCGCGGCCCCGCCTTCGCGCGCCTCGAGCAGCATCGAGGCATAAGGCCTCGCGACGCCGATCGGCACGCGCGGCTCGGTCGAGAGCGGCACCGCGAGATAGCGGGCGATCAGCTGGCCGGCGATGAGGTCGCGAAGCTGCCCGTCGGTCATCCGCTGCTGCGCCAGCCACTGCTGATATTGCTGCGGGCTCACCTGTCCGTTGAGGCCCTTCACGCCCGGAATCTGGGCGATCTGCGCGTCGATCAGCCGCTTCGACAGCTTGAACCCATATTTGTCGGCGAAGGCGAGGATCGCCTGCTGGTCGATCAGCTCGTCGAGCAGCAGGTCGAAATCCTTGGAGATGGTCGCATAATCCGCCTCGGGATTCTGCTGGCGGACTTCCTGTAGCCGCCGCTGCATGAGGTCGTTCATCTGTCGGTCGGTGATCTCGCGGCTGCCGACCTTCACCAGGGTCGAGCTGCTCGACCCGAAGCCGAGGTTACCCGTTCCGACATTTTGCAGATCCCCCATCGCGAAGCCGACGAGGACCAGGATGAAGAATAGCGCGACGATCGTCGTGCCGATCTTCGAGTTGGACAGGCGGCGGAAGGAGGAGAGCATGGAATTCCCGCGAAAAAGGACAGATTGGCGGTTGCTTTAGGGGCGAGCCTTGCGAGCATCAAGGCGCGCCCGCTAGGGGCCGTCCGAGCATTGGGAGCAGGGCAAATTGAAGAAGCTTGTCGCCGGCAACTGGAAGATGAACGGCATCTCGTCTGACCTCGCCGAAGTGAAGGCCATCGCCGACGCCGCGCGGGACTATCCTGGCGTCGACGTCGCGCTCTGCGTGCCGGCGATCCTGATCGAGCGGGCGGCGCGCGCGGTGCCGAACTTCGCCATCGGCGGTCAGGACGTGCATTTTGCCGACCAGGGCGCGCACACCGGCTGCACCTCGGCGCGGATGCTGCTCGATGCCGGGGCGGCGCTGACCATCGTCGGCCATTCGGAGCGGCGCGAGGCGCAGCGCGAGAGCGATTCGGAAGTGAAGTCCAAGGCCGAGGCGGCGCTTTCGAGCGGGCTCGATGTCATCCTCTGCGTCGGGGAGAGCCTCGAGGTCAGGGAGGCGGGCCGGGCGGTCGAGACCGTGCTCGCGCAATTGTCGGCGTCCCTGCCCGACCATGAGGGCGGCGCGGCCGAGCTGGCGATTGCTTACGAGCCGATCTGGGCGATCGGCACCGGCAAGATCCCGACGATTCCCGAGATTGCCGAGATGCATTCGTCCCTCCGGCGCCGGCTGGAGGAGCGTTACGGCGCGGGGACCCCGGTGCGGATCCTCTACGGCGGCTCGGTCAAGGCTTCGAATGCCGCCGAGATCTTCGCCATTCCCGACGTCGATGGTGCCCTGGTGGGCGGAGCGAGCCTGAAGGCCGCGGATTTTATGCCGATCGTCGCAGCCGCCGCGCCCTGAGCGTTGCGTTCAGTGCACGATCAGGCGTTATCGCGTAGTGATTCGCAATCGAAGTGAAGAAGGACTGCCATGAAACCCAAAGTTGTAATGCTCAGCGCTCTTGGCCTCGCTTTTGCCGTCCCGGCCCTTCCGGCCGCGGCCCAGGCGCCGGCTCCGATCTCCGTCGGGATGCAGGTCACCGATGCGAACGGCGGTCCGGTCGGCACCGTGACGGCGATCCAGGGCGATAATATCCTGATCAAGACCGACAAGCATGAAGCGCTGCTCGCCAGGAGCAGCTTCACGCCCGCCAACGGCAAGCTGTTGTTCGGAATGACCCAGGCGCAGCTCAACGCGGAGGTCGAAAAGGGCCTCGCCGCAGCCGAAGCGGCAGTCGCTGCCGGGGCGACGGTGAAGGGCTCGGACGGCGCCGCGGTCGGCACCATCGACACCGCCAGCGACGAATCGGTGACGATCACCTTGTCGTCCGGCAAGAAGGTCCAGCTCAGCCGCAATTCGGTTCGCGGCAATCCGGACGGAACCGTGGTCATCGGCCTCACCTCGGCCCAGCTCGAGGCGCAGGTGCAGGCCGCCGAAAGCGGCAGCTCGAGCGGCAAGTAAGCGCTGTTGAAAGCTTGCGCGGCGCCGACTAAGTCGCGCCGCGCATCTTTTTTCGAAAGCCCGACATGTTTGCCTTCCTTCTGATCGTCCAGTCGCTCGTCGCCATTTCGCTCATCGGGGTGATCCTGATGCAGCGCTCCGAAGGCGGCGGCCTCGGTGTCGGCGGAAGCTCGTCGGGTTTCATGACCGCCCGCGGCGCGGCGGACTTTCTGACCCGCTCGACGGCGATCCTCGGCGGCATCTTCATCGTCCTCTCGATCGTCATGGCGGCGATCGCCGGAGTGACCCGCGAGCCGCCCAAGATCGACACCTCGCTGGCGACCCCCTCGCGCAGCCAGCCGGCGGCCCCGGCTCCGGCGCAGCCGCAGCAGACCGCGCCGTCGAACCAGACCCAACCGAAGGTCCCGCTCGCGCAATAATCGCGCGCGCCCACAACTTTTTTCCCTGGCCCGGCTTGCGTGTTGGGCCGCTCTCCCCCTAAGCCCCGAATCCCATGGCGCGGTTCATTTTTGTCACCGGCGGCGTGGTTTCATCGCTCGGAAAAGGTCTTCTCTCCGCCTCTTTGGGGGCGCTCCTGCAAGCGCGCGGGTACAAGGTTCGAATCCGCAAGTTCGACCCCTATCTGAACGTCGATCCGGGAACGATGTCGCCCTATCAGCATGGCGAGGTCTATGTGACCGACGACGGGGCCGAAACCGACCTCGACCTCGGCCATTACGAGCGCTTCACGGGCGTTTCGTCGAAACAGTCCGACAATATCACCACCGGTCGCATCTACCGCGACATCATCGCCAAGGAGCGCCGCGGCGACTATCTCGGGGCTACCGTCCAGGTGATCCCCCACGTCACCAATGCGATCAAGGAATTCGCGCTTGCCGAGACCGACGGCCTCGACTTCGTCATCTGCGAGATCGGCGGGACGGTCGGCGACATCGAGAGCCTGCCGTTCATCGAATCGATCCGCCAGCTCAGGAACGACCTCGGCCGGATGAACTCGGTCAGCGTCCACACCACACTGGTGCCGTGGATCAAGGCCGCCGGCGAACTGAAGACCAAGCCGACCCAGCACAGCGTTCGCGAGCTCTCCAGCCTCGGGGTTCAGCCCGACGTCCTCCTCTGCCGCACCGAAAAGGAAATCCCGGAGAGCGATCGCGAGAAGATCGCCCTGTTCTGCAACGTGCCCAAGTCGGCGGTGATCCAGGCGCTGGACGCGCGCAACATCTACGACGTGCCGCTGTCCTACCACGCCGGCGGCCTCGATGACGAAGTGCTTCGCGCCTTCGGCATCACCGATGCTCCCGAGCCGGACCTCGGCCGGTGGACCGAGATCATGGACCGCATCGACCATTACGACAGCGAGGTGACGATCGGCGTCGTCGGCAAATATGTCGGCCTTCCCGACGCCTACAAGAGCCTCCGCGAGGCGCTGGTCCATGGCGGCATCGCCAACCGCGCCAAGGTCAACATCGAATGGATCGACGCCGAGCTGTTCGAGCATTCGGAAGCGGACATCGTCGCCGAGCTCGAGCCGCTGCACGGGATCCTCGTCCCCGGCGGTTTCGGCGAGCGCGGAAGCGAGGGCAAGATCGCATCCGTGAAGTTCGCCCGCGAGCGCGAAATCCCCTTCTTCGGCATCTGCCTTGGAATGCAGATGGCCTGCATCGAGGGCGCCCGTAACCTCGCCGGAATCGGCGGCGCCTCGACCACCGAGTTCGGCCCGACGGCGGAGCCGGTGGTCGGCATGATCACCGAGTGGATGAGCGAGGAAGGCCTGCAGCAGCGCGCCGCCGGCGGCGACCTCGGCGGGACAATGCGCCTCGGTGCCTATCCGGCCAAGCTCGACGGTAACAGCCAGGTGCGCTCGATTTACGGGTCCGACCTCATCAGCGAGCGCCACCGCCACCGCTACGAGGTCAACATTCATTATCGCGAGCCGCTCGAAAAGACTGGGCTGATCTTCTCCGGCATGTCGCCGGACGACCAGCTTCCCGAGATCGTCGAGCGCCCCGACCATCCCTGGTTCATCGGCGTGCAATTCCATCCGGAGCTGAAGTCGCGCCCGTTCGAGCCGCACCCGCTGTTCACCTCGTTCATCGAGGCGGCGGTGGAGCAGAGCCGGCTGGTATAGGCAGGCCAACCGCCGGTTCGGCGGCTGCTCGCAAATTTCGGAGAAATCCCGTGGCGAAACCTCACCGCGTCAAGATCGGCAAGGTCACCTTCGGCAACGACCGCAAGTTGGCGCTGATCGCCGGCCCATGCGCGATGGAGTCGCGCGCGCATGCGATGGAGATG
>DASUXP010000268.1:0-4602 GCA_036377835.1 Sphingomicrobium sp.
TCCCCAACCTGCTGTCGACGCTCGGCGCGTTCGTGGTTGCCGCGTCGGTCGGGCTGTTCGTGATCAACGGCGTCGTTTCGCTGTTCCGCGGAGCGATCGCGCCGCCCAACCCGTGGGACGCCCCGAGCCTCGAATGGGCGACGGCCTCGCCTCCGCCGGTCTATAATTTTGAGCACATCCCCGTTGCCGAGAGTCGCACCCCGCTGTGGGACACGAAGGGCGAGCTTCCCGTGGTCACCGGGCTGCGGGTCGATGAAAAGGAGCTGCTGCTGACCACGGTGGTCGCCGCCGAGCCCGACCTGCGCGAGCCGATGCCGGAGGCGAGCCTGTGGCCGCTGATCAGCGCGGTCGCGACGGGCATCATGTTCGTCGCCTCGATCTTCTCGCCCTGGGCGGTGCTCTTCGGAGCGATCCCCGTCGCCATCGCGCTCACCGCCTGGTTCTGGCCCAAGGAGCTGAAGCGCACTCCCGAGCCGGTGATCGCATGATTCCCGCGCCGCGCTTCACCGCCGATGTGTCGGACCTGCCGACCCACAAGTTCGGGCCGAGCAGCATCACCTGGTGGGGCGTCATCGGCTTCATGGTCATCGAGGGCGTCGCCTTCGCGCTGACCATCGCCGCTTACTTCTTCCTGATGGGGCATGAGCAGGGCTGGCCGCCGGAGGGACGCCGGGCGCCCGACCTCGCCGCGGGCACGATCTTCACCATCATCATGCTGCTGAGCGAGATCCCCAACACGATGGTGAAGAAGGCCGCGCGGGCGCATGACATCGAGCGGATCCGCGCGCTGATGCCGCTGATCGTCGCCATCGGCGCAGTCCTGCTGATCGTCCGCGGCTTCGAGTTCAACAGCCTCAACGTACGCTGGACCGACAATGCCTACGGCTCGATCGTCTGGGCCCTGCTCCTCCTCCACACCACCCACATCCTCACCGACTGGTTCGACACGACCGTCCTCGCGGTGCTGATGCAGACGGTCATCGGCTACGAGGGGCGCCGGCTCGAGGACGTCGACGAGAATTGCCTCTATTGGCGCTACGTCTGGCTGATGTGGCTCCCGATCTATCTCCTCATCTACTGGGTGCCGCGGCTGTGAGCGCGCGCAAGGCAAGCGACACGCTGATGCCGTGGGGCGGCCTCATCGGGGGCACGCTCGGCGCCGGCCTCGCGCATCAGCTCGGGGCCGACGCAACCTTCCAGGATTGCACCGTCGGAAGCCCGCTGATCGTCGCCATCGGGACGATCGCCGGCCTCGCGCTGGTCGGGGCCGGGGCGCTCGCGTCGTGGCGGATCTACGCCGCCGACGGCGAGACTCCGGCGCGGCGCACCGTCGCGCTGGTGTCGCTGATGGCGGCGGCGCTGTTCGCGCTGGCCGTTGTCATCCCTTTCCTCGCAGCACTGATCATCCCGCGATGCTGGGCCTGAGGAGCCTCGCCTTTTGCGCTCTCGCGCTGATCGCGGCGCCCGCAGCAGCGCACCCTGGGCACGAAGATGCCACCGGATGGACTCTGAACCCGGTGCTGATCGTCCCGCTCGGCCTCGCCCTGCTGATCTATGCCGTCGGCTGGCGCCGGCTCGCGGCGCGTGCATCGCACCCGCCGCGCGGCACGGCGCTGTTCCTCTCCGGCTGGCTGGTCCTCGCCCTGGCGCTGCTCTCGCCGCTGCACGCCGCGGGTGAGAAGAGCTTCACCATGCACATGATCGAGCATGAGCTCATCATGCTGGTCGCGACTTTCCTGCTCGCGGCAAGCGGCGCCGGCGGGACGCTCGCCTGGGGCCTGCCGCGTCCGTTGCGGCAGGCGCTCGGCGGAGCGTGGAAAGCCCCGCTCGTGGCATTGTGGAGGCGCTTCACCGAGCCCGTCACCGCGACCGCCGTGCAGGCGGCGGTGATGTGGGCATGGCACGCGCCGATCTTGTTCGACCGGGCGCTGGAAAGCAGCGGCTGGCACGTCGCCCAGCACCTCTTCTTCTTCCTCAGCGCCCTGCTCTTCTGGTGGGCGATGCTGCACCCGCGCGGCGGCCGCAGCGGCTACGGAGTCTCCGCTGCCTGCCTGTTCGTCACCTCGCTGATCGGCGGCGCGCTCGGCGCGCTCATGGCCTTCTCGGCGTCGCCCTGGTACGCCGATTATGCGGCGAAGGGCATGAGCGGCATCGGGCTCGATCCGGTCACCGACCAGCAGCTCGCCGGCCTTCTGATGTGGATTCCGGGCGGCCTGGTCCACGGCCTCGCCGCGCTGGTCCTCTTCTATCGCTGGCTGAAAGCATCGGAGGGAAGCCATGCGCTCACCCTCAACTAAGGTCGTACTCGCCGTTCTCGCCGGCCTGCTTGTCGTCGCAATCCTGATTGGAGTCGTCTGGGAGTATGCGCGCGAGCGGACGCAGATGCGAATGCACGCGGCGGCGATCACGGGAGGCGATCCGCGCCGGGGCGAAGCGATGTTCATCGAATATGGTTGCGGCAGCTGCCATGCGGTCAAGAATGTCCGCACCGCCACGGGGATGGTCGGGCCCCCGCTCGACGGAGTCGCGCTTCGGGTGATCATCGCCGGGCGCCTCGCCAACAACCCCGCCAACATGCAGCGCTGGATCCGCGATCCGCAGCACGTCTCGCCGGGCACCGCCATGCCCGACCTCAGCGTCGGCGAACGGGACGCCCGCGATATCACCGCCTTCCTCTACACGCGCGCGAAATGAGCCGCTGGCTGATCCTCGCCGCGCTGCTCGCATCGCCCGCTGCGGCGGAGACGATCTTCGTCAGCGACGAAGCGTCCGATTGCGTCACTGCGATCGACGGTGCAACGCTGAAGCCGATCGAGTGCATCCATGTCGGCAAGCGCCCGCGCGGGCTGGTCGCGTCGAGCGACGGCAGGCGGCTCTACGTCGCCGTCGGCGACGACAACCGCATCGCCATCGTCGATACGGCCACGCGCAAGCTGCTGCGGTCGTTCCCGACTCCGGACCCGGAAACCTTCGCATTGTCGCCCGACGAGCGCGACATGTTCATTGCCAACGAGAACGACAGCCTGATGTCGCAAATCCGCATCGCCGACGGCAAGGTGCTGCGCCAGGTGCAGGTCGGTGGCGAGCCCGAAGGCACCGCGGTCAGCCCCGACGGCAAGCTCGTCGTCCAGGCGTCCGAAACGGGGAGCATGGCGCATGTCATCGATGCCGCGACCGGTGCGGTGAAATCCAACCTGATCGTCGATACGCGGCCGCGCTACATTGCCTTCACCCCCGACGGATCGCGCTTCTGGGTGAGCTCGGAGGTGCGCGGGACGGTCACGGTGTTCGACGCCGCCTCGCTGAAGCCCGCGGGCAAGATCGACTTCGATTCTGCGCGGCTCACGAACAATATCATCCAGGCGGTGGGGACCCGCTTCACCCGCGACGGCAGGCGGGCGTTCGTCGCGCTCGGACGCGGCAAGCTCGTCGCCGAGGTCGATCCGGCCAGCCTGAAGATCGTCCGCACCTGGCCCGTCGGCCTGCGCGCCTGGAACCTCGCGCTCTCGCCCGACGAAAGCCGCCTCTACACCGCCGACGGGCTCGACGGCACGATGAGCGTCATCGACCTCAAAACCAACAGCGCGCGTGCGCCGGTGAAACTCGGCGGCAAGCCGTGGGGGATCGTCGCTGTCCCATGAGATACGCGCTCGTCGCTTTGTTGCTTCTCGCCGGACCTGCCGAGGCGCGGGTGCTCAAGGTCTGCGCGGACCCGAACAACCTTCCCTTCTCCAACGCCAGGGAAGAGGGATTCGAGAACAAGATCATCCGCATCGTGGCCGAAGAGCTGCACGCCGACGTCAGCTACGTCTGGCATGCGCAGCGCCGGGGGAACGTGCGCGAGACCCTCAACGCGGGCGAGTGCGACGTCATCCCCGGAGTCGCGAGCTCGCTCGAGATGCTCGCCACCACCCGGCCCTATTATCGCTCGACCTACGTATCGGTCGTCCGTGACGGGGTGGCCGGGGTATCCACCTTCGACGACCCGCGCTTGCTGAGGTTGAAGATCGCCGTGCAGCTGATCGGCGACGACGGCTCCAACACGCCGCCAGCCCACGCGCTCAGCGCCCGCGGGATCGTCGATAACGTCCGCGGCTTCCCCATCTACGGCGATTATGACTCCGCGGCCCCGCAGTCGCCGATCGTCGACGCCGTCGCCCACGGGAATGTGGACGTGGCGTTCGTCTGGGGTCCGACTGCCGGCTATTTCGCGCGGCTCGAGCCAGTGAAGCTGCGGCTATCGGCGGTGCCGCTGAGCGACGGCCCGGTGCTTCCGATGGTCTATGACATCTCGATGGGCGTCAGGAAGGAGGACGTCGCCCTGCGCCGCGAGCTCGACGCCGCGCTCGCGAAACGCTCGGCAGATATTCGCGCAGTCCTCGCGGATTATGGCGTTCCGCTCGTGGAGTGATCGCGTGCCGTTCGGGGATGCTGCCCGGGCCGCTGCGGGATCAGCAGGACGAGGAGCACGATGACAGCGGCGAGCGCCGCCGACGCCGCCGCGCGGCTGAGTTCGAGCCCGCCGCTGGCCACCGGCTTGTCGAGGAAATCGCCGACCGTCGCGCCGAGCGGCCGGGTGAGGATGAACGCCGCCCAGAACAA
>DASUXP010000269.1:0-3004 GCA_036377835.1 Sphingomicrobium sp.
CACGCTGTCCAGCTGGAAAGCTGGCGCGGGTTCCTGTTCGTCACGCTCCAGCCCGGCGCACCGTCGGTCGCGGAGATGATGGTGCCCTACGAGGAGGAGGTCGCGCCCTACCGCTTCGAGCAGCTGAGGGTGATGGGGCGGGTGACGCTTCGCCCGCGGCCGCTCAACTGGAAGACCATCGCGGACAATTATTCGGACCATTTGCACATCCCCGTCGGCCATCCCGGGCTGACGCGGCTGTTCGGCCGCAACTACCGGATCGAGGCGCAGGACCATGTCGACCGCATGGAGGGCGACCTGGTCGAGAAGGAATCGGCCAACCCGTCCGAACGCGCCTACCAGCGCCTCCTCCCGATGGTCGATCACCTCCCGCCGGTCCACCAGCGCAAGTGGCTCTATTACAAGCTGTTCCCCAACGTCGCCTTCGACATCTATCCCGACCAGGTCGATTTCATGCAGTTCCTGCCGGTCAGCGCGACCGAGACGGTGATCCGCGAGATCAGCTATGCATTGCCTGACGACCGCCGCGAGATGAGGGCAGCGCGCTACCTCAACTGGCGGATCAACCGGCGGGTCAATGCCGAGGACACCGAGCTCATCACGCGGGTCCAGCTCGGGATGCAGTCGGCGAGCTACGAGGCGGGGCCGTTGGGGACGAGCGAGGTGTGCCTCAGGAGCTTCGCGCGGAAGCTGCGCAACTTCATTCCACAGGCTCGCCTGCAACAACCACCGGCGCCCGGTTGGTCCAAGGCTTCCTGACCAGGAAGATCAGGCCGCCCGCGGCGAGCAGCGCGAGCGACAGCAGGAAAGCCTCGAGGCCCGAGCCGTAGAAAGCGAAGAGGACGAAGGAGAGGCCGACGATGCAGGCAATCGTCGTCGACGGGCGCTTGTCCTTGATTGCGGCGGCGATGGCTGCGGCCGAATAGAGGTAGAGCACCGCGTCGGCAGCGAGCAGGGTGATGAAGGTGAAGAGCTGCGTCGTGCCCTTCGCTTCGTTGAGGCCGAGGAGGATGAAGCCCAATGTGACGCTGGCGAGCTGTGCGGCATAGGGCGCGTTGAAGCGGTTGGTGCGGTTGAAGAAGCGCGGCATGTCGTTCCTAAGCGCCATCGAATAGAGCATCTCCCCGCAGGCCAGGATCGAGGCATTGAGCGTTCCGAACGCGCTCACCACCATCGCGACCGCGGCGAGCAGGCCGGCGACGCGGCCCCAGTAGGTGCCGATGGCCTCGGGGAAGGGCGCGATCGATTTGGCGATCGCCGCGTTGGGCATGATCAGGCTGAGGCTGAGGGTCACGAGCAGGTAAGCAATCGCGATCCCCGCCAGTCCGAAAACGAGCGCTCGGGCAAGGTTTCGCTCCGGATTGCGGATCTTGCCGACCGGCGAGAGCGAAAATTCGAATCCGGTCAGCGCGAACAGGCACAAGGCCGAGGCGGTGGCGATATTGCCGAAGGACGGCGGAGGCACGTCGATCGGATTGAGCGGAGCGCCGCCGCCGCTGCCCAGCATGGCCGCGATGACGACGACGGCGATGAGTGGCAGGACTTTGATGAGCACGGTGACGATGGCGAGCTCCCCGACCGCCGTGATGCCGCGCAGGTTGACGAGCGTCAGGACGACGAAGAAGGCGGCGCCGAGCAGGACCAGGTGACCGGACAGGCCGGGGATGATGCTGGCGAGGCCCGCGGCGGCCGCGAGCGCGACCGCCGGATTGCCGACGCAGGTCGAGCACCAGGTCATCCACGTGACCATGAAACCGGCGCCGGGCCCGAGCTCGTGCTCGACATAGGCCTGGATGCCGCCCCCGTCGGGAGTGACGATCCGCGACGCGCAATAGGCCATCGCCATGACTCCGACGCCGCTGATCAGCCAGCCGAGGGGGACGCTTCCGCCCAGCGGCGCAAGCGCGATCGGAAGGTAGAAAATCCCGACTCCGACGACTCCGCTGATCACCAGCGCGAGAGTCATCCACGGACCGAGCAGCCGGGCTTCGCGGTCCTTCGCCATCCTCACCCTCCCGCCTTGGCAAGCGCCGCCCGTCGGCCTAGTCGCGCCCGCGGTCATAACGGAAGAGGGGCAGCGATGCGCGCTTTCATTTTCCCCGGGCAGGGCAGCCAGGCGGTCGGCATGGGCGCCGCCCTGGCCGAGGCGAGCCGCGCCGCCCGGGACGTGTTCGACGAGGCCGACGAGGCACTCGGGCAGAACCTGTTCCGTTTGATGCGCGAAGGGCCTGACGAGGAGCTCAAGCTCACGGAAAATGCGCAACCCGCGATCATGGGCCATTCCCTGGCCGTGTTCCGCGCCCTGGGGATCGACCTTGCCGGCGCCGCGCGCTTCGTCGCCGGCCACAGCCTCGGCGAATATTCGGCGCTCTGTGCGGCCGGGTCGTTCGACCTCGCCACCACGGCGAGGCTGCTGAAGCTGCGCGGGCAGGCGATGCAGCAGGCGGTGCCGGTGGGGCAGGGGGCGATGGCGGCGCTGCTCGGCGCCGACCTCGCGCTGGCGCAGAAGATCGCCGATGCCGCCGCCCAGGGCGAGGTGTGCACCGTCGCCAACGACAACGACCCCTCGCAGGTTGTGATCTCCGGGCACAAGGCCGCGATCGACCGTGCGATCGAGATGGCCAAGGACATGGGCGCAAAGCGCGCCGTGCCGCTGCCCGTCTCGGCGCCGTTCCATTGCCCCCTCATGCAGCCGGCGGCGGACGCGATGGCCGATGCGTTGTCCTATGTCGTCGTCGAAGCGCCGGCGGTGCCGCTCTGCGCCAATGTGACCGCGCAGGCAGAAAGCAACCCCGACACGATCCGCAACCAGCTTGTCGAACAGGTTACCGGAATGGTCCGCTGGCGCGAGAGCGTCGCCAACATGTTCGATGCCGGCGTTCACGAGTTCGTCGAGCTTGGCGGCAAGGTCCTCGGCGCCATGGTCAAGCGCACCGCCCCCGACGCGAGCGTCACGAGCGTGGTGACGATCGAAGATATCGAAGCGCTGGCGAAGGCGCTGTGA
>DASUXP010000270.1:0-3619 GCA_036377835.1 Sphingomicrobium sp.
TTCGCGCGGCCCGCCTGGCGCGACCTCGACGAAGCGCGGGCCCGCGGCCGCCGAATCCTGTTCGAGGGCGCGCAGGGCGTTCTGCTCGACGTCGACCACGGCACCTATCCCTTCGTCACCTCCTCCAACACCGTCGCGGGAACGACGGGACCGGGCAGCGGCATGGGCCCGTCGGCGGCCGGCTTCGTGCTCGGCATCGTCAAGGCCTATACGACCCGCGTCGGGTCCGGCCCGTTTCCGACCGAGCAGGACAATGAGATCGGCCAGAAGCTCGGCGAGCGCGGTCACGAGTTCGGCACGGTAACCGGCCGCCGCCGCCGCTGCGGCTGGTTCGACGCGGTGCTCGTCCGCCAGGCCGTCGCAGTTTCCGGAGTGACCGGTATTGCGCTCACCAAGCTCGACGTCCTCGACGGTTTCGAGACGGTGCGCATTTGCACCGGCTACACGCTCGACGGCGAGAAGCTCGATTATCTCCCCGCCCACGCCGCGGACCAACTGCGGGTCGAGCCGATCTTCGAAGAGATCGAAGGCTGGCCCGGATCGACCCGCGGCGCCCGCAGCTGGGCCGATCTCCCCGCCCGGGCGATCAAATATGTCCGCCGCATCGAGGAGCTGATTCGCTGTCCGGTCGCGCTGGTCAGCACCTCGCCGGAGCGCGACGACACGATCCTGGTCCGCGACCCCTTCGCGGGCTAGCGACGCACTTGGAAGCGGCCGAGCTCGCCCGGTTCCGCCTCCTCCACCTCGACATGATCGACCCGCGCGTTGGACGGGCCGCGGTGCAGGCGGTCGATCATGCGCAGCACGCAATCCTCCTCGCCCGCGAGGTGGGCTTCGACGGAGCCGTCGGGACAATTGCGGATCCAGCCGCTGACGCCCAGTTCGCGCGCTTGACCCTGTGCCCAGGCGCGGAAGAATACGCCCTGGACCAGGCCGGTGACGCGAACATTGCGCCCGACGGTCATGGCATGTCCTCGTCCAGGCCGAACAAGCGGTTGCGGGCAGCATCTTCCCGCCGCTTGGCGCGCTGCCACAAGGCAATGTTCAGCGCCTCCACCGCGAGGAAGGCTCCCAATCCCCACAGCCACTCGCCCGTCCGCGCCACGACAAACAGCGCGGCAAGCACGGCGACGGCGAAGCCCAGCAAATTCCGGCCGACCGGCCACAGGCAGCCCACCCACGCATTGCGCAGCGGATCGCCGAGCGGATCAGACGGTGGAGATGTCAGGAGCATCCTCCGCCTTCATGCCGACGACGTTGTAGCCGGCGTCGACGTGGTGGATTTCGCCGGTAACGCCGCTGGCAAGGTCGCTCAGCAGATAGAGCCCGGCGCCACCGACATCCTCGATGGTGACGTTGCGGCGAAGCGGCGAATTATATTCGTTCCATTTCATGATGTACCGGAAATCGCCGATCCCGCTCGCCGCCAGCGTCTTGATCGGCCCCGCTGAGATGGCGTTGACGCGGATCCGCTCGCGGCCGAGGTCGGCGGCGAGATATTTGACACTCGTTTCCAGCGCGGACTTGGCGACGCCCATGACATTGTAATGCGGGATGACCTTCTCGGCGCCGTAATAGGTCAGCGTCAGCAGCGATCCGCCCTCGCCCATCAGCGCCCGCGCCCGCTGCGCAACGGCGACGAAGCTGAACACCGAGATGTTCATGGTCATCAGGAAATTGTCCATCGAAGTGTCGACGAATTTCCCGCGGAGCTCGTTCTTGTCGGAATAGCCGATCGCGTGGACGACGAAGTCGAGCGTGTCCCAACGCTCCTTCAGCGCGTCGAAGGTCTTGTCGAGCGCCTTCATGTCCGACACGTCGCAGTCGACGAGGAGGTCGGACCCGAGCTCCATCGCCAGCGGCCGCACGCGCTTCTCAAGCGCCTCGCCCTGGTAGGAAAAAGCGAGCTCGGCACCCTGGTTGGCGACCGCGCGGGCGATGCCCCACGCCAGCGAGCGATCGTTGGCGAGCCCCATGATCAGCCCGCGCTTGCCCTGCATCAATCCACTCAAAGCTGCGGTCCCCCTGTTTCCAGTTCCGCCTCAACGTCCTCGCCGGGCTCCGGCTCCTCGACATCCAGCTCGTCGGTATAGGGCCCGGTATAGACCTCGCCCTTTAGCGCGGTCGCGCCGCCTTCGGCCAGCGCCGCATTGAGCTCCGCGCCCATCACCACGCCCAGACCGATCATGAAGAAGAACAACAGAGCGATCATCACCCCGGCGAGGCTGCCGTAGGTGAGGCTGTACCCTCCGAACCAGCCGACCACGCGCGGCAGGATCTCGGCCGTGGCCAGCCACCAGGTCGTGATCAGCAAAGCGCCCGGCCATTTGCGGCAGCCGTGCTTGCGGTAACGCGAGGGTGTGAGCGCAAAGAAGAGGGCATAGACGGTGAGGAACAGCGCCGCCGCCGGGATCACGCGGTAGAACTCGACCGTGCCGATGACGTCCTCGGAGAAGGGGAACCAGGTCTCCACCGCGTGCTGCACCGAGCTCAGCGCCACGCTGGCGGAGAAAGCGACCATCAGCATGACGACCGAGGCGAAGATCATGGCAATGGAGCCAAGGCGATATTCCCAGAACGGAGCGCAGAATTTCACGCCATAGGCCCGCCGCAGGATGTCGCGCACGGTTTCGATGAAGCTCGCGGCGGTCCACAGGCCGACGATCCCGCCCAGCCACAGCAGAGGGCCGGTGCGCGCGGTCAGCACTTCGGTGATGGGCCCGCGCAGCGTGCTGGCAACGTCGGGCGGCAGTTCCGAAAGGATGATGGCGACCGTCCGCGCGCTGTCCTCGCTGCGCCCGAACAGATGCGCGACCGCCGCGGCGAGGATGAAGAAGGGGAACAGCGCGACGATCGAAAGGTAGGCGAGGTTTCCGGCGTGAATGAACCCGTCGTTGTAAACGCCGATGGTGATGCGCCTCACCACTTCCCAGACGGTGAGCCTGGGGCGGAGCTTCTCCTCGACGTCGGTGCCGAAGGCGGCGCGGACGCTCGCCAGCCGCTTGCGCCGTGACTCGGGCGATTGCGGGGAGACTTCTCTCATCCGCCGGCCAAGCTAGACGCCGAGCCCCGCGCGCGGATTGCCGCCGCCGTCCCAGCCCTCGGCGAAGCGCTGCAGCTCGGCATCGTTGGCGGGGATGTCGATGTCGACCGTCACCAGCTGGTCGCCGCGAGTCCCGGTCTTGGCGGTGAAGCCCTTGCCCTTGAGGCGCAGAACCTTGCCCGAAGTCGTACCCTTGGGGATGGTGAGCATCACCGCGCCTTCGGGCGTCGGCACCTTCACCTTGGCGCCCAGCACCGCTTCCTTGAGCGTGACCGGCAGAGTCAGGCGGATATTGTTGCCCTCGCGCGTGAAGAAGCGGTGCGGCGCGATGTCGATGGTGACGATCCCGTCGCCGCGGCCCCCGGGGCCTTCCTGACCCTTGCCGGCGAGGCGGATCTTGGTGCCGTCCTCGAGCCCCTGCGGGAGCTTGAGATCGATCGTCTTCCCGTCGCCAAGGGTGATCCGCTGCGGTGTCAGCGTGACCGCGTCGATGAAGGGGACCTTGAGCCGATAAGCCACGTCGGCACCTTTCTGCGGTGCCCGCTCGCGCTGCCGGAAGCCGCCGAACCCGCCGCC
>DASUXP010000271.1:0-3243 GCA_036377835.1 Sphingomicrobium sp.
GGCTCGGCCAACCTGTTCGGCGGGCGCTCCGTGACGGTGAAGAACGTGCCGGCACGGACCGCTCAGGGGATGAAGTTTCCCGGCGCGCCCTACGGCCTCAAGATGGCGTGCGGCGAGAACCCCAAACGCGTGTACGGCTCCAAGGGCAACATGCCGCAGACGCGCATGGGCAATATCGCCTACGCCCGCGGCGTGTGGATCAAGGCCCAGGCCTACAAGCGCAAGTGGGACAAATATTACCGCGTCGGCGGCGAGATGCCCGAGCGCGACCTCGCCATGGAGACTCTGAAGGGCGTGCTCGACGGCAGGATCCTCGTCCACAACCACTGCTACCGCGCCGACGAAATGGCCAACATGATCGATATGAGCCACGAGTTCGGCTACAAGATCACCGCCTTCCACCACGCGGTGGAAGCCTACAAGATCGCCGACATCCTCGCCCGCGAGGGCATTTGCTCGGCGATGTGGGCCGACTGGTACGGCTTTAAGATGGAAGCCTATGACGCGATCAAGGAGAATATCCCCTTCGTGCATAATGCCGGTGCCTGCGCGATCGTCCATTCCGACGACCCCAACGGAATCCAGCGGCTGAACCAGGAAGCGGCGAAAGCGCTGGCGGACGGAATCCGCGCCGGCGTCCCCAACCTCACCGAAGCGATCGCCTGGACCTGGCTCAGCCGCAACCCCGCGAAGGCGCTCGGCATCCTCGACAGGACCGGCACGTTGGCGCCGGGCAAGATGGCCGACGTGGTGCTGTGGAACGGCGACCCGTTCAGCGACTATACGCGGCCCGACCGGGTGTGGATCGACGGTGCCATGATGTACGATTCGAGCGATCCCAAGCGGCGCCCGGTGAGCGACTTCGAGCTCGGTCAGCCGGGCGAGGGAGACGTGAAATGACGGCTCCTGCAAGCCGTCATCCTGAACTTGTTTCAGGATCCATGAACTCTGTGCTGCGAGGCTTTATGCGCCTCTTCTCATGGATTCCCGCTTTCGCGGGAATGACGATGGTGTTGGCAACCCCTGCGGGCGCGCAGACCTTCGCCATCGTCAACGGGATCGTCGCCAAGGGCGACGGCAGCGAGCCGGTGCAGGGCGGCACCGTCGTGGTCCGCAACGGCCGCATCGTCGCCGCCGGCACCGGGGTCCGGGTCCCCGCCGGCGCGCAGGTGATCGACGCCCGCGGCAAGTGGGTGACCCCGGGCATCGTCGGCGGCTTCACCCGCCTCGGCCTCACCGAAGTCGATCTGTCGGCGGAAGGCTCGGACGACACCAGCGCCAACGGGCCGTTCAGCGCGGCGATTGATGTCGTGCCGTCGATCAACCCGCGCGCCTCGACCATCGCCGTCAGCCGCGCCGATGGCGTGACCCGCGCGCTGGTCGCTCCGACGACCGGGCGCAGCATCTTCGCCGGCCAGGGCGCGGTGATCGATACCGGCGCCGACATGGAGCCGATCACCCGCCCGCGGCTGTTCCAGTTCGTCGAGCTCGGCGAAACGGGCAAGGCCAAGGCGGGCGGCTCGCGCTCCTCGGCGCACCTCCTGTTCCGCAACGCGCTGCGCGAGGCGGCCGAGCTCCGCCGCTACGCGCCGCCGGTGCGGGCAGCGGCCGGGGGCATTCCGGACGAGCGCGACCGGCCGGTCATCCGCAACCCCAACGAATCGCGGCTCTACGGGCCGGACGCGCGGCGCAGCGAGGACGTGCTCCTCACCCGCTTCGACGCCGCCGCGCTGGTTCCGGTGCTCCAGGGCCGGCAATATCTCCTGGTCCACGTCGAGCGGGCCAGCGACATCCTCCAGGTGCTGGCGCTGAAGCGCGAGTTCCCGTCGCTCAGGATCGTGCTGGTCGGCGCGACCGAGGGCTGGACTGTCGCCGACCGCATCGCGCGCTCGGGCGTGCCGGTCATCGCCTCGGCGGTCAACGACCTTCCCGCCTCGTTCGAGCAGCTCGCCGCGACCCAGTCCAACGTCGGCCGGATGCGCGCTGCCGGAGTGGATGTGTCGATCGGCTTGATCGACGACAGCGACACGCGCAACATCTTCGCCGAGCGGCAATATGCCGGCAACCTCGTCGGGCTGCAGAAAGTGCCGGGCGCTGCGGGGGTGAGCTGGGGCGAGGCGCTGGCGATGATCACCTCGCGGCCGGCGCAGGCCGTCGGGCTGGGTGGCGAGATCGGCAGCCTGGCCCCCGGACGGCGGGCGGACGTGGTCATCTGGTCGGGCGATCCGCTCGAGGGCGCGAGCGCCGCCGAGCAGGTGTTCATCGACGGAATCGCGCAGCCGCTCGACAGCCACCAGACGAAGCTTCGCGACCGCTACCGTTACCTGCCGCGCCGCGATCTTCCGGAGGCGTACCGGCATTGACGCCGGGATGAAGGCTGCCCTGCTCCCGCTTTCGCGGGGGTGACGGACAGGGTAGACGCGCCCCGATGACCCGCAGATTTTTCGGCACCGACGGCATCCGCGGCACCACCAATGCCGAGCCGATGACGGCGCAGACGGCGCTCTGCGTCGGAATGGCCGCGGGCGCGCATTTCCTCCGCGGCGAGCACCGCCACCGCGTCGTCATCGGCAAGGACACGCGGCTGTCGGGCTACATGATGGAATCGGCGATGGTCGCGGGCTTCACCAGCGTCGGCATGGACGTGGTGCTATTGGGGCCGATGCCGACCCCGGCGGTGGCGATGCTGACGCGCTCGATGCGCGCCGACCTCGGGGTGATGATCTCCGCCTCGCACAACCCCTATGCCGACAATGGCATCAAGCTGTTCGGCCCCGACGGCTACAAGCTCTCCGATGCCGACGAGGAAGCCATCGAGCGGCGCCTCGGCGACCCCCCGAGGCTCGCCGCGCCGGGCGAGATCGGCCGCGCCCGGCGGATCGACGACGCGCGCGGGCGCTACATCCATTTCGCCAAGTCGACCTTGCCCGAGCAGCTCCGCCTCGACGGGCTGAAGGTCGTGGTCGATTGCGCCAACGGTGCCGCTTACCACGTCGCGCCGGAGGCGCTGTGGGAACTTGGCGCCGAGGTCGTGCCGCTCGGAGTCGCGCCCAACGGGCTCAACATCAACGACGATTGCGGCTCGACCCATCCCGAGCTGTTGCAGGAGACGGTGGTCGCCAGCGGCGCCGACATCGGCCTCGCGCTCGACGGCGACGCCGACCGGCTCATCGTGTCCGACGAGAAGGGGCGGCTGGTCGATGGCGACCAGCTGATGGCGCTGATCGCGCTCGGCCTGAAGGG
>DASUXP010000272.1:0-4363 GCA_036377835.1 Sphingomicrobium sp.
AGGTCGCGGTCGACGATGTCGTTATAGACGCACCCCGCGCTGCGCATCGCGAAGGCGCCGAGCGCCAGCCACAGCAGCAGGTCCCAGCGCCCGCCGACGCCCGCCAGCGCGACGCTCCACGCGCACGGCCCGTAGAGCAGCCAGGTGCCGATCGGCCGGTCGAGGCGCATCAGCGACGCGTACGGCCTGAGGCGCGGCGGAAGCGCCCCGATGAACCCGCGCCGCTCGCTGTCGGGGACGATGTCGGCGCCTACGCTCGTATCACTCACCCGTTCGTCCTGAGCCTGTCGAAGGACTGCCTTTCGATTGCGGCGTAGAGGGAAGAACAGCCCTTCGACAAGCTCAGGGCGAACGGATAGTTGGCAATCATGCCTGCGACGCCCGCCTGGCCACCGAGAAGCCTGCCGCGGCTGTTCGTGCGCCAGCCCCTCGGCGAAGGCGCCCGCATCGAGCTCGACGCCGGTCCGGCCAATTACCTCGGCAACGTGCTCCGGCTGAAGGAAGGCGCCCAATTGCTGCTGTTCGACGGGAATTCGGGCGAATGGCTCGCGGCCATCGCCGACGCGCGGAAGAAGCGGATGACGCTGCTCGTGCAGCGCCAAACCCGCGGGCCGGAGTCGATCCCCGACGTCTGGCTCGCCTTCGCGCCGGTCAAGCGCGCGCAGACCGACTGGCTGGTCGAGAAAGCGACCGAGCTCGGCGCCGCGCGGCTGATCCCGGTGATGACCCGGCGCACGGTGGCCGAACGGGTGCGGCTCGATCGCCTGGAGAGCATCGCCCTCGAGGCGGCGGAGCAGTGCGGGCGGACGCGGCTGCCGGACCTTGCCGAGGCGCTGCCGCTCGACCGGCTGCTCGACACGCGGAGCACGGAGCGAACCCTCTATTTCGCGGACGAGGCCGGCGGAGAAGCAGCAGCGGACGCTTTCAAGCCAGGTCCGGCGCTGATTCTCACCGGTCCCGAAGGTGGCTTTACCGACGAGGAGCGCGCGCTCGTCCGCGCCGCCCCGAACAGCATTGCCATCTCGCTCGGCCCGCGAATCCTCCGTGCCGAGACCGCCGCGCTGGCAGCGCTGGCGGCGTACATGACCGTCGCCGGCGACTGGCGTTTATGAGCCGATAAATTGGAAGTGCTGGCGGTCGGCAATCGGCGCAGCTAGGGCGCGCTACGCAAATGACCACGCGAACCGACGACAGCTACTCGCGCCCGATCGAGAGCCGCGCCGACCTTATCTCGGTGTTCGAGGGCGGCGAGAAGCCGCGCGAGGACTGGCGCATCGGTACCGAGCACGAGAAGTTCGTCTATCGCTGCGCTGACCATCGCGCGCCGAGCTACGACGAGCCCGGCGGGATCCGCGACCTCCTCATGGGCCTCACCGAGTTCGGCTGGGAGCCGGTGATGGAGGGCGGCAACGTCATCGCGCTCAAAGGGGCCGACGGGAACGTCAGCCTGGAGCCGGCGGGACAGTTCGAGCTGTCCGGCGCGCCCCTCGAGAACCTCCACCAGAGCTGCGCCGAGTCCGGGCGTCACCTGCAGCAGTGCAAGGCGGTCGGCGACAAGCTCGGGCTCGGCTTCCTCGGGCTCGGAATGTGGCCGGACAAGACTCGCGCCGACCTGCCGGTGATGCCCAAGGGCCGCTATGCGATCATGCTCGAGTACATGCCGAAGGTCGGAAGCCTCGGCCTCGACATGATGCTTCGCACCTGCACCATCCAGGTGAACCTAGATTATTCGAGCGAAGCCGACATGGTGAAGAAATTCCGCGTCGGCCTCGCGCTGCAGCCGGTCGCCACCGCTTTGTTCGCCAACTCGCCGTTCACCGAAGGCAAGCCGAACGGGTTCAAGAGCTTCCGCAGCCACATCTGGGAGGACACCGACCCCGACCGCACCGGCATGCTGCCCTTCGTGTTCGACGACGGGTTCGGCTACGAGCGCTACTGCGACTATGCGCTCGATGTGCCGATGTACTTCGTCTACCGCGACGGGAAATATATCGACGTCGCCGGCGAGAGCTTTCGCGATTTCCTCGAGGGCAAGCTGCCGCAGCTTCCGGGTGAATCCCCGCGGCTGACCGACTGGACGGACCACCTCTCGACCGCTTTCCCCGAGGTGCGCCTGAAGAGCTTCCTCGAGATGCGCGGCGCCGACGGTGGCCGCTGGGGTCGAATCTGCGCGCTTCCGGCGCTGTGGGTCGGCCTGCTCTACGACGGGGAGGCGCTCGACGAAGCGTGGGCGCTGGTGGAGCACTGGACCATCGACGAGCGCGAGCGGCTGCGCCACGAGGTGCCGCGGCTGGCGCTGGAGGCGCGGACACCCGACGGGCATTCGATGCGCGAATTCGCCGGCCGGGTGCTCGACGTCGCCGCCGGCGGATTGACCCGCCGGGCGCGGCCCAACAGTGCCGGCGACAATGAGGGCGGCTTCCTCGACCCGTTGCGCGACGTGGTCGCGACGGGCATGACACCCGCCGACCGGCTGCTTGCCAAATATGCAACCGAATGGGACGGAGACGTGTCCCGCATCTACGAGGAATTCAGCTTCTGATGGACATGCCCGCGAAAACCCGCCGAACGCTTTATCCCGAAATCCAGCCGTACGAGACCGGCATGCTCGACGTCGGCGACGGCCACAGCCTCTATTGGGAGCTGTCCGGCAATCCGGACGGCAAGCCGGTGGTGTTCCTCCACGGCGGCCCCGGCGGCGGGTCGAGCCCCGACCACCGGCGCCAGTTCAACCCGGACAAGTACAAGATCCTGGTTTTCGACCAGCGCGGCTGCGGCAAGTCGACGCCTTATGCGAGCCTCGAGAACAACACGACCTGGGACCTGGTCGAGGACATCGAGAAGCTGCGCACGCAGGTTTCGAAGGTCGACAGGTGGATGGTGTTCGGCGGCAGCTGGGGCTCGACCCTGTCGCTGGCATACGCCCAGGCCTATCCCGAGCGAGCGACCGAGCTGGTGCTGCGCGGGATCTTCCTGTTCGACCAATATGAGATCGACTGGATGTACAGGGAAGGCGGCGCGTCGCAGCTCTACCCGGACAAGTTCGAGGAGTTTTTGGCGCCGATCCCGCAAGCGGAGCGCGGCGATCTGGTCGAGGCCTATCGCAAGCGGCTTACCGGCGACGACAAGGACGTGCAGCTCACCGCGGCGAAGGCGTGGAGCAAGTGGGAGGGCGACATCGTCACCCTGCTGCCGAGCGCCGAGACGGTCGAGCATTTCACCAGCCCCGACGTCGCCGTCGCCGTTGCGCGGATCGAGAATCACTACATGGCCGCCCACGGCTGGCTGGAGGAAGGGCAGCTGCTTCGCGGCGCAGAGAAGTTGCGCGGCATTCCCGGCGTGATCGTCCAGGGCCGCCACGACTGCTGCACGCCGCCGGTCGCCGCCTGGCAGCTCAAGCAGGCCTGGCCCGAGGTCGAGCTCAACCTCGTCCCCGACGGCGGGCATCTGTTCAGCGAGCCGGGCGTGCTCGACGGGCTGATCCGCGCGACCGACAGGTTCGCGGCCAGCTAAAGCGGGATTTCGGGGCAGGTCGGATGGCGAGGCCAGGCAAGCATCCCGCCGGCCTCTACGTCCTCGCCGGGACCGAGCTCGCCGAGCGATTCTCTTATTACGGCATGACGGCGCTTCTCGCGCTGTACATGGTCAAGCAGCTGCTCCTTCCCGGCCATGCCGAGCATGTGATCGGGCTGGCGACCTTGCGCAGCCTGTTCGAGTTCCGCGGGCCAATGTCCGACCAGGCCTTCGCCTCCCTGATCTACGGCTGGTACGGCGGGCTGGTTTACTTCACGCCGCTGATCGGCGGCTGGGTCGCCGACCGCTGGCTCGGCACCAAGCGCACGGTGATCGCCGGCGCACTCCTGATGGCCGGCGGTCATCTCGCCATGTCGATGGACGCCACCTTCCTCATCGCGCTCGTCCTGCTGATCGTCGGATCGGGCTTCCTCAAGGGCAACATCTCGGCGCAGGTCGGGACGCTCTACCCGCGCGACTCCGAATCGCTGCGCGAGCGCGGCTTCACCATCTTCTCCACCGCGATCAACATCGGAGCGGTGGCCGGTCCGCTGGCGACGGGAGTCGTGGGGCTGATGTACGGCTGGCACGCCGGGTTCGCGCTGGCTGCAGCGCTGATGATCCTCGCGCTGATCGTCTATCTGGCGGGCTCGCGCTTGCTGCCCGACCAGAAAGCGGCGCGTGCCGAGAAAGCGGCGCTCCCGCCCCTCACCGGCGAGGAGAAAAGGCGCACCTGGTGCCTTGCCGGCGTGATCGCGCTGCTGATCCCGGTGAACGTCACCTACACGATGATCTGGAACATCGGGGTCGTGTGGGTCGACCAGCATGTCGACCTCGCCTCGCCGCTCGG
>DASUXP010000273.1:0-2504 GCA_036377835.1 Sphingomicrobium sp.
AAGGTGGAGAAGGATTATAACGAGGCCTTCCTCGTGGCGCCGGGCGACGCCGTCCGCCTGCTCGATGCGCTTCGTGCGGCAAAGTCGGTCGCGGTGCTCGACGCCTCGGGCAAGCCGATCGGCTCGGTGCTGGTCGACGGCGCGACGGCTGCGCTCCTCTACATGGACGAGCAACAGCGCCGTCTCGGCACGCAGGGCGCGCTGGTGAGGCGCGGCTCCAAGCCCGACACCTCCGTTCCTCCGCCGCCCGTGCTTCCTGTCGTCACGGCCGTCCGCGGGTCACCGAAGCCACCGGCCAGGCTCTCGCCCGCTTTCATCGCCAAGGTGCGCAAGGACAATGACTGCGCCGACGAGACCGATTCGGGCTACGTTCACCATGCCCGCCTCGACGCGACGCATAGTTACGCGTCGATCACCCTCATCTGCCAGAGCGGGGCCTACAATCTGATCTCCGAGGATTTCATCATCGCCGACGGCGCCGCCCCGCGCCCGGCGAAGTTCGACGACGACAGCAGCCATGAAGAGGGCGACATGTCGCACTACAACCTCTCGTGGGACGCGAAGGCGCGGCGGCTGCACGCCGGTTTCAAGGGCCGCGGCATTGGCGACTGCGGCGGCCGCCAGATCTATGCGTGGGACGGCCGGCAATTCCGCCTGGTCGCCGTGTCCGGGATGAACGACTGCCGCGGGGTGATCGACTTCATCAGCCTGTGGCGCGCCCGAGTGGAGGAAAGGTAGTGCTCATGATCCCCTGGCTTGTCCTGGCGGCAGTGTCGGCTGCAATTGCCCGGCCGCCGAGCGAGTTCGGCAATTGGGTGGTCGGCTGCGACAATGGCTTGTCCTGCCGCGCGGTCGGTTTCCAGGTGGAGGGCGAGGAGGTATTCTACAGCCTTTCCGTTTTCCGTTCGGGCCAGCCCGATGCGGCGCCGAAAATCACGCTCGACGTTGAAGGCGTGGTCGCGGCGGTCGGCGACGGCAAGCGGGTGCCGTTGCATTTCGGCGCCGGGGACGAGGTTGCCGCCGCCGATGTCCCGGCGCTGCTTCGCCTCCTGCTCGCTGCGAGAAAGCTCGAGTTCGTGAACAAGTCGGGCAGGGTGGTGGCGCGAATCTCGCCGGCAGGGTCCAGTGCCGCCCTGCGCTGGATGGACGAGCATCAAAACCGGGTCGGCTCGGTAACTGCGCTCGTCGCCACCGGCGCGCGGCCGGCAAGTGCATTGCCCGCGCCGCCGCGCCTGTCGAAGGTCGTGACCGCCGCGCCGTCGTCGAAGCCGGCGAAGACGCTCGGCGCGGCCGCCATCGCCGAGATCCAGCGGAAATACGACTGCAGCCCGAGCGAATCCTCCGAACCCGAGTTCCGCCGTCTCGATGCCGGGCACAGCCTGGCCCTGGTCCCCTGCAACATGGGCGCGTACCAGGGCAGCAGCATCGCCTTGCTGGTCGACGACGACGGCAAGTGGAGCGCGCCCAGGTTCGTCGGCGCCTATCGCGACCCGGACGATGCGCCGCCCGACCTGTTCAAGGCCGAGGAGCTGACCGAGCCGGAGTTCGATCCGAAGACGCTCGAGCTGTGGACCGCCTATAAAGGCCGCGGCCTCAACGATTGCGGCGGCATGGAAGGCTATGCCTGGGACGGCCAGCGCTTCCGCCTCGTCTATCAGAACCTGATGAGCAGCTGCAGCGGCTCGCGTGAGCGCATCACCATCTGGCGGACTGAGAACCATCCGCAGGACTGAGACATCCTTCCCTCGATTTCGAGTGGAGGGGGACCGCACGGAGTGCGATCGAGGGGTGTTGGCTCGCGCAACGAAGGCCCCTCCACCAGCGTCGCTGGTCCCCCTCCCCTGCAAATCAAGGGAGGAAATGGTGGCGGAAAAGGACGCTCCGGCCTAAAGGGAGCCCCGCACCGAACTCGCGTTTGTGAAGGACTCCGCCCCCGTGGCCACCGCCACCCACCTCCTCACCGAAAAGGAAGCGCACGCCCATCCTCCTCAGGAGGCGGTGGTCGTCCGCTTCGCCGGCGACAGCGGCGACGGCATGCAGCTGACCGGCGGCCAGTTCACTTTGTCGACTGCGCTCGCCGGCAACGACCTCGCCACCTTCCCCGATTTCCCGGCCGAGATCCGCGCCCCGCAGGGCACGACCTTCGGCGTCAGCGCCTTTCAGATCAACTTCGGCTCGACCGCGATCGAAACCGCCGGGGACCAGCCCGACGTGCTGATCGCGATGAACCCGGCGGCGCTCAAGGTGAACGTCGAGCAGCTGCGCGAGGGCGGCCTGATCATCGCCGACGAGGGCGAGTTCACGGCGCGCAACCTCGCCAAGGCGGGATATGAGGCGAACCCGCTCGAGGACGGCAGCCTCGCCCGCTGGCAGCTGGTCCACTTCAACATCTCGCAGCTGACTCTCGATGCCGTGAAGCCGTTCGGGCTCGGCAACAAGGAAGCGCTGCGCTGCAAGAACATGTGGACGCTCGGCCTCGCGCTGTGGATGTTCGACCGCGACCG
>DASUXP010000274.1:0-4501 GCA_036377835.1 Sphingomicrobium sp.
CGCGGCGGCGGCGAACGTGCCCTTCTCTCTGTCGACACTGAGCGCCTGCCCGATTGCCGAGGTCGCGCGGGCGGCGCCGCTGTGGTTCCAGCTCTACATCGTCAAGGACCGCGGCTTCGTCGCCGACATGATCGCGCGCGCGCGGGAATCGGGCTGCGGGGCCTTGCTGCTGACGGTCGATCTTGCCGTGCCGGGCACGCGCTACCGCGACTATCGCTCGGGCCTGTCCGGCTCGCTTCGCGGCGGGCTCAGCCGCTTCTCGCAAGCCGCCGCGCGGCCCAACTGGGCCTGGGACGTCGCCCTCAGGGGGCGCCCGCTCACCATGGGCAATCTCGAATCGCTGCTCGGCTCGGGAGCGGCGCTGGGCGACCTGATGGGCTGGGTGGCGGGCAACTTCGACGCCAGCGTCACGTGGAAGGACGTCGAGTGGGTGCGGAGCCAGTGGAAAGACCCGCTGGTGATCAAGGGCATCCTCGACCCCGACGATGCGCGCGAGGCGGTGGAGAGCGGCGCTGACGCGATCGTGGTATCCAACCACGGCGGGCGCCAGCTCGACGGGGTGCAATCGACCGCGCGCGCGTTGCCGGCGATTGCCGATGCGCTCGGCGGACGGATGAAAGTGCTGGCGGACGGCGGCGTGCGCTCGGGCCTCGACGTGGTGCGGATGCTGGCGCTCGGCGCTGACTTCGTGCTGATTGGCCGGGCCTGGGCCTATGCCCTCGCCGCGGCAGGCGAAGCGGGCGTCGCGCATGTGCTGAAGCTGATCGACGCCGAGATGCGCGTGGCGATGGCATTGACCGGGTGCACGCAGGTTCAGCAGGTCACGCGCGAGACCCTGGCGAAAGATCAGCTTTTCAGCGGCCATCCCCCGGATGGCCGCAAAAGCTGATGGTCGGGGAGAGAGGATTCGAACCTCCGGCCCCTGCCTCCCGAAGACAGTGCTCTACCAGGCTGAGCTACTCCCCGACCGGAACCCGCTTGAATGCGACCGGGTCGCGGCGGGAGCCAAGGCCGCGGCTAGATAGAGGCGGGCCGCTGGAAGCGCAACCGCCTAATCAGCGGCGAATCGAGCCGAGCCAGTCCTCGACCCGGACGAACTTCTCGCGCGGGGAGCCGGGGCGGGCGTTGGCCACTTCGGTCTCCTCGATCTTGCGCCAATCGTCATAGTCGGTGGGCATGACCGCGCGGCTCTGCAGCAGGCGCTTCAGCCCCTCGGCACCCGCTCGCTCGCCCGAGCTTCCTGCCGGCATTGCCGCGGCGACGAGGTCGGCGACCTCGTAACCATCGGGGCGGTTGGTGCCGATGGTGCCGGTCGGCCCCCGCCGCGCCCAGCCGACGGCATAGAGTCGCTCGGCAATGCGCCCGCCCTCGTTGACGAACTTGCCGCCTTCGAACGGCACCTCGTCGATCGGCGACGTCGAATAGCCGATCGCGCTGATCACCAGTGAGGCGGGAACCTCGTAGGTCTCGCCGGTGCCGCGCGCGGAGCCCTTGTCGTCCAGCTCGGTGCGTTCGACGACGATGCGCTCGGCCTTGCCCTCGCCCTCGATCGCGACTGGCCGGGCGAAGAAGTCGAACACCATGCGCTTCGGCTTGGCAGCGTCGGGCGCGGTGTCCGCGAAGCCGCGCAGAATGGCGATCGACTTGCGATGACCGGGCTCGAGCGCGTCGTCGGCTTCGACGGGCGGGAAGTCGGCGCCGTCGACCACGGGCGATGCCGCCTCGAGATGACCGAGCTCGCCGAGCTCCTTGGGGGTCATGGCGATCTGGTGCGGGCCGCGGCGGCCGAGGATGGTGACGGTGCGGATCGCGGCATGATCGAGCGCCTCGAGCGCATGGCCGACGATGTCCGAGCCTTCGAACTCGGCCCGCGTCTTGGAGAGGATGCGGGCACAATCGAGCGCGACATTGCCGTTGCCGATCACAGCGGCGTGAGTGCCGCCGAACGGCGGATCGAGGTCGGCGAACTCGGGGTGCCCGTTGTACCAGCCGACGAACTCGGCCGAGCCGACCACGCCGGGGAGGTCCTCGCCGGGAATGCCGAGCTTGCGGTCGTGCGGCGCACCGGTGGCGAGGATCACCGCGTCATAGAGGTCGAGCAGCTCCGCCACTGACACATCCTGGCCGACGGTGACGTTGCCGATGAAATCGACGCCAGGGCTCTCGGCGACCTTGTCGTAGCGCTTGCTGACGGCCTTCAGCGACTGGTGGTCGGGGGCGACGCCGAAGCGGATCAGGCCGTACGGAACGGGATAGCGGTCGAGGATGTCGATGCGGGCCTTTTCGCCATAGGCCCTTTCGAGCGCCTCGGCGGTGTAGAAGCCCGCGGGGCCCGAACCCACGATGGCGAAATGGCGCATGTCCCCTCCCGCTTAGCAATTCCTCCCTATCGCGCAGCGATGGGGAGGAACACTAGCCCCTGTGATCCTCCAGCAGGATGTTGCCCTTCTTCTGCAGCGCCGCCTGGATCGGGGCCGCGAACATGGCGAGGAGGCCGGGCAGCAGCACCTTCACCCGAACCTTCGTGTCCTCGACATCGATCGTCGCCTGCACCGAATCGCCGAGCGCCTCGACCTTGAGGTTGAGCTGGTCCCCGGCCCAGCCCGATTCGACGCGCGCCTTGGCCGGGATATGCTCTTCGAGGCGGTCGATATTGTTGGCGATCCGGCGGCGCGCCTCGTCCTTGCCGAGGCTGTGCGGGAGATCGACCTCGATGGGCTGTGACATGGCTGCGATGTCGGCCAGCGCCCGGAGCTTTTCAAGCCGCGCGATCGGCGTATGATTCGCCCATGCGCTGGCTGCTTGTCCTATTCCTGTTGTTCGCCGCCCCGGCCCGAGCCGGCACCGCGCCGTCCCTGCCCCCTTTGCTGCCGCCGCAAGCCGCGCATCCGGCGGTATGGGACCCGGCGGCCGAATATATCACCGCCGGACAGGACGAACCCGGATACCGGACCTGGTATCTCGCGCTTCCCGCCCGGGCGACCCAGGTCAAGGCGTTCAACGATTATCTCGCCACCTATCAGGTCGCCGGCATCCTGCCGACCTGGCAACTGCTGCGCACCGCCACCTCGTGGCGCGAATGCGCGGGCCAGCCGTTCGAAGTGCCGCCGACCAGCGAATGGCCGCACATCGTCTGGACCCTGCGCTACATCCACGATTACGTGATCCCGTCGGTAGGGCCGGTGGAACCGGTCTCCGGCTATCGCAACCCGGCGCTCAACGTCTGCGCCGGCGGGGCGCCCGAAAGCGCGCACAAGCATTATTCGGCGATCGACCTGGTGCCTTTGAGTCCGACCACGCGCATCCAGTTGATGCGGACCTTGTGCGGAGTCCACAACCGGCACGGCGCGCAATACAATACCGGCCTCGGCTTCTACGCCTTCCTTCGCTTCCACGTCGACAGCACCAAGTTCCGCCGCTGGAACATGGACCCGGCGGTCGCGGCCGAATGCCCCCCGATCATCCACCCGACGGACATCGCCACTGTTGCCCAGCCACTGCAGGGCGACACCAGGCCGGCGACCGCCACTGCGGCGCCTCAGCCGGCCGTGGCCGCAGCGCCGGTCCCGACTTCGCAGACAGCGACTCAGGCCAACCCGCCGCCACCCTCACAACAGCAATGAGCGCCCTTGTGTTGCCCTAGTGCAACACCATATCGCCGCGGAACAAAGGGGTAGGACGATATGGACTTTGAAAAGCTCACCGACCGCGCGCGCGGCTTCCTCCAGGCGGCGCAGACGATCGCGGTCCGCGAGCATCACCAGCGAATCGCGCCGGCGCATCTGCTGAAGGCGTTGCTCGACGACGAGCAGGGCATGGCCGCGGGGCTGATCAAGGCCGCGGGCGGCGACGCCAAGGCCACACAACGCGAAGTCGACGCCCTCGTCGCCAGGATTCCCGCGGTCACCGGCAGCGGAGCGACCCAGGCGCCGGCGCTCGACGGCGACACCATCCGCATTCTCGACCAGGCCGCCGACGTCGCGAAGAAAGCCGGCGACAGCTATGTCACGGTCGAGCGCATCCTGCTCGCCATGGTGCTCGCCAAGAGCACCGACGTCGGCAAGGCGCTGGCGAATGCAGGGGTTACGCCGCAGAACCTCAATTCCGCGATCGAACAGCTGCGCGGCGGGCGCACCGCCGACACCCAAGGTGCCGAGGATCGTTACGACGCGCTGAAGAAATATGCCCGCGACCTCACCGACGTGGCGCGCGCGGGCAAGCTCGATCCGGTCATCGGCCGCGACGAGGAGATCCGCCGCACCATCCAGGTTCTCGCCCGCCGCACCAAGAACAACCCGGTGCTGATCGGCGAGCCGGGCGTCGGCAAGACGGCGATCGCAGAAGGACTGGCGCTGCGCATCGCCAACGGCGACGTCCCCGACGGGATCAAGGACAAGCGCCTGCTCGCGCTCGACATGGGCGCGCTGATCGCCGGGGCGAAATATCGCGGCGAGTTCGAGGAGCGGTTGAAGGGCGTGCTCGACGAAGTGCGCCAGGCCGA
>DASUXP010000275.1:0-5633 GCA_036377835.1 Sphingomicrobium sp.
TCGCCATGCTCCGCACAGAGACGCGCGAGGACGATTCGTGGATCTGACAGCATTAACGGACCTTTAGTGATAGGGAATTGCCTAGACAAGTAGGAAATGCGTTGGGAATGGACGAGCAGCCGAGTCGCATAAAATTACAAGGAACGACAGGTGCATTTGCTCAGAGAAGTGGAAAAATTCCTACGCCGAAGTGACGTCCCTCCCACCCGGTTCGGCCGGGATGCCGTCGGCGACCCACGCTTCGTGTTCGACCTCAGGAATGGGCGCGACCCACGGCCGACGACGGTTGCCAGGGTTCTCGCCTACCTGGAGGCCGCACAATGCTGAAAATCCCGATGTCGCCGCCGGCGGCGGCGCTGCTGCGCGCGATCTTCGGGCGGACGGCGGCACCTCGCGAGCAGATCCTGCTGACGCGGCTGCGCTCGGTCGATTGGCAGTCGCTCACCTTCACCGGCGAACGACACGAGATCGAGCTGAGGATAAAGGGACCGGACTCGGGCGAGATCGCGCGCCGGCTGACCTTCGGGCTGGGCGAGGCCGAGTTTCGAATCGCCGGTCACGTCGTCGCGGATGTCGCGCTCGCCGGCGAGCCGCGGCACCACGGCGATGGCTCCGTCACCGTCAGTATCGAGGCGCTGACGATCAGCGAATGACTAGTTGAGCGCACGCCGCAGCTCGGCGAGCGCGTCGTGAAGCGCCTGCGAAGCATCGGCGGGCGGTCCCGGGCGGCCGCCGTTCAGGTGACGGTCGATCCGCGCCCTGAGCTCGCCGGGCGTGGGCACGGACGCGGGATCGAACAGCCGAACCACCCGCGAGTCGGGGCCCAGCTCGGCGAGAACGTCGTCGAGCAAGAGCTCGTCCGACGTTTGCTCGACCAGCCGGTCGGCGTCGGTGAGGATGAGCTCCTCGAGCGGTTCGACAGACAGCGGCAGGGCATCGAAACAAGCGAGTTCGAGAAGCCGCTCCTCGCGCGGAATGGAGCGCAGGGCGACGAAGCCGGCGGCAAACACCAGCGCCGCCGAGGCCGGCAGCCACGCCGCGACATTCGACAACGCGAAAGCGCAGCTCGCCGCGAGCGCGCCCGCCGCCACCGCGTCAATCGCCGCTTCGATCCGTTCCGTCCGCCGCGCATCCATGGCGCGAGCGGATACCAGCCAATCCTTGCCAGCCGGTTAGGCGGGCAGCTCCGACGGGTGACGAATTTCACTCACCTCCGGCGCATTCTCGACGAGGTCGATCACCGCAGCGGTGAAGCCATCGACATCACCAGGGTTGCGGCTGGTCACGATATTGCCGTCGGTGACCGCCGCTTCGTCGACGACCTCTGCGCCCGCGTTGCGCAGGTCGGTGCGGATCGATGGCCAGCTCGTCGCGCGGCGGCCGCTGAGCAGGCCGGCTTCGACCAGCAGCCACGGTCCGTGACAGATCGCCGCGACGGGCTTTCCCTGCCGATCGAAGTCCTTGATCAACTGAATGGCGCGGACATTCATGCGCAGATGATCGGGGTTGCGCACGCCGCCGGGCAGGATCAGCGCGTCGAAATCGTCGGCATTGACCTCGTCGATGGTCAGGTCCGGGCGGATGGTCTTGCCGGGATCGTCATGGACGGTCGCCTGGATGGGATCGCGCGTCGGCGAAGCGAGCACGACCTCGGCGCCGCGTTTCTGCAGGATCTCGAGCGGTCCGAACAGCTCCCACTCCTCGAAGCCGTCGGTCGCCATGATGAGCAGTCGGGCGTCGGAAATCTTTGGCATCTGGCAGTCTCCTGGCATGGGTCGCTGGAACTCGCCCGCCCCGCGCTCGCTTATGCGCTCCGATGGGCCGAGTGAAGCGTAACGCGCCGTGCTGAGGCATAGCAGCGACACCGAGCCCGGGATCACGCGCAAGCGCATGGGTCGCTACTGGGCTTATTTCGCGCCCGACGGCCGCCGTATCGCCGACCGGGCGGAGATCGACCGGCTGAACGCCGTCGGCCTTCCCCCGGCTTATACGGACGCGTGGTTCTGCACCGACGCCGACGGCCATTTGCAGGCGACCGGAATCGATGCGCGCGGGCGCAAGCAATACCGGTATCATCCTTCGTTCCGGGAGCGTCAGGACAAGGCGAAGTTCGAGGGGCTGCCCGAGTTCGGCAAGGCGCTTCCCCGTCTCCGCCGGCGGGTCGAACAGGACCTGAGGCGCCGCAAGCTCGGCCGCGACACCGTGCTCGCCGCGGTCGTGCGGCTGCTCGACACCGAGCACATCCGCGTCGGCAACGAGGAATATGCGCGCAGCAACAAGAGCTTCGGCGCCACCACGCTTCGCGGGCGGCACCTCCGGCGGACCGGAAGCAAGCTGATGATGCGCTTCGCCGGCAAGCACGGGATCGTGCGCGAAGTCAGCATCACCGATTCCAACCTGAAGCGCATCGTCAAGCGGTGCGACGAGCTGCCCGGCCGGATGCTGTTCCAATATGTGAACGGCGACGGTGAGCCGCAGCCGGTGACCTCGAGCGACGTCAACGACTATATCAAGGCCGCCACGGGCGGCGACTTCAGCGCCAAGCATTTCCGTACCTGGGGGGCGAGCGTGATCGCCTTTGAGCAGATGCTGGAGAAGGCCGAGCACGCGCGAATCAGCATCCAGACGGTGGTCGAGCCGGTCGCCGAGGCGCTCGGCAACACCCCGGCGATCAGCCGCAAGGCCTATGTCCACCCGAGGCTGCTGGAAGCAGTGAAGGACGATCCGCGCGACCCGCTCGGCGGGCTCGAACGGCCGCCCGCGCGCACCCGGCTGTCATCGGCTGAAGCGGGGCTCCTGCAATTCCTCCAGCCACGGCGCCGCAAGCGCAAGCCGCCGGCCGGCGCTTGATCGGCGCCGCGCTCGCCGCCAAGAACAGCCGCATGTCGCTGTCGCCCTTCCGCGCGTGGTTCGTCGAGAACCAGACGGGCCTCCTCATCGGGGCGCTGGTGGCGGCGGCCATCGTCGGCGGCCTGCTGCTGATCCGCTGGGTCGGCCGGCGCGCCGCCGAGCGCGACCCCGAGCACCACACGTGGCGTTCGATCATCGGCGCGGCGCTGGGCAAGACGACGCTGGCATTCATCATCGTCGCCGCGGCGGACAGCTTCTCGACCTACGCCAACCTGCCGCCGCGCCTCTCGCGAGTGATCGACATTGCCTTCATCGTCGCGTTCGCGCTGCAGGGCGCGATCTGGGCGCGCGAGCTGATCCTGGGGATGATCGAGCGGCGAGTCGCCGACGCCGACGGCGGCAGCGCGCTTGCCAACGCGATCGCACTCATCCGGGTGCTGGTCAGCGTCACCGCATTCGCCATCGCGCTGATCCTGATCCTCGACAATCTCGGCGTGAACGTCACAGCCCTGGTCGCGGGACTGGGCATTGGCGGAATCGCGATCGGCCTCGCCGCGCAGGGGATTTTCGCCGACCTTTTCGCGGCGCTTTCCATCCTCTTCGACCGTCCGTTCAAGCGCGGCGACACGATCCGCTACGACAACAGCACCGGGACAGTGGAACGGATCGGCCTCAAGACCACCCGGCTGAGGTCGCTCACCGGCGAGCAGCTCATCATGGGCAACACCAAGCTGCTCGAGCGCGAGATCCACAACCTCGCCGAAGCCAAGGCGCGGCGGATCACGCTTTACCTCGCCGTCGGCGGAGAGTCGTCGGCGGACGCAGTCGATTCAGCGATGGAAGCCGCCGCTCAGAGCGTCGCCGGATGCAAGGGATGCAAACTGGTCCGCTGCGTCCTTTCCGGCGCCGGCGCGGGCGGCCTGGCCTATGATCTCGTCTATGACGATTCGAGCCTCGACAACGACCGCATCGCGCGCAACCGGGGAGCGATCCTGCGCGCGCTGATCGAGCGCCTCGCGGCGGACAAGCTGGAGCTGGTGCGGGCGTCCGACCAGCCGCCTGCGCCTTTGCCCTTCTGAGACTTATTCGGCGGGCGGAAGCTCTTCCGCAGCCTTCGCGCCGAGGCGCCGCTTGAACCAGGCGCCCGCGGCCACCGCCCCGGCGACGATGAACGCGATCGCCTTCTTGAGGAACAGCAGCAGGACGCCGAGGATTCCGATCTTCTTCGCAACCGCTACGCCCGCGCCCGCGGCGACCAGGCCGGCGAGGCCGTAGTCGGCCATGCGGTCCTTCGACGAATCGAAGTCCGCGTAGGCAAAACCGGAGTTGAACTTCACGGTCGATCCGAGGCTCTTCGCCGCCTCGCGGACGGCCGGCAGGTTGGACATGGTATCGACCATGTTGAGGCTGAGCACGCCGCTGCGGCCGAGCGTGCGAACGTCATAGTTGAGCGTGTTCTCCTGGGCTCCGTCGAACTTGATGTTGCGGGCCCAGATGAGCGTCTTGTTGCCGCTGTCATAGGTCGGCGCCTGGGCCCAGCCGATCAGGTGACTCGCGGGATAGCCCTCGCGCGTTGCCGCTTCGTTGGCGCCGGCTTCCGCCGATTGCATGTCGCTGAGGACAGAGCCGTAATCCTGGCTCGCCGCATCCTTGTCGCTGACGTGGCCGGTATCCTCATATTCGATCACCGCGCCCCAGGTCACGTCATGGAAGGTCTTGCCCGCCGGAAACACCATTCCGAGAACCTTGCTGACCTGGCTCGGCGGATTTCCCCAGGCCTCGACGAGCACGCGCTTCGCGTCCTCGGCGGGAAGGAAATAATAAGCGTCGCCCAAGCGCAGCGTCGCATTGGCCGCCGGAATGGCGATGTCGCCGCTGCGCGGATGCAGCTGGCTTTCGAGCGCCTTGAACTTCGCTTCCATCGCCGCCTGCGCCTGTTCCTCGCTGGCCGCCGAAGGCGGCGCCTGAGCAGCCATGACTTGCGGCGCGGCCGATACGAGCAGGGCGGCGGCAAAAGCCGCGTAAATCTTCCGAGATGTCATCGATTCCCCCAATTCCCCGGCACTCTTTGTCCGGGCAGGCTCAGGAAAAGTCAAAGCTTTCCAGCCGCTACGCGGCGACCGCTTGCCGATGGCGGGCAAGGCCGCTCTAACCGTTGCATGCCGGTCACAAGCCTCCACGAGATCCGCGCCCGCGTCGGCCAGGAAATCGGCGTTTCCGGCTGGATCGCGGTCGACCAGGCGCGGATCGACGCCTTCGCCGACGCGACCGAGGACCACCAGTTCATCCACGTCGACCCGCTGGCCGCCGAGGCAGCAGGGTTCGGCGGCACCATCGCCCACGGTTTCCTCTCGCTCTCGCTGCTGTCGCGGATGGCGGCGGAAGCGATGCTCCTGCCCGACGGGCTGAAGATGGCAGTCAATTACGGGCTCGACCGCGTACGCTTCCTGGCTCCGGTCAGGTCGGGCAAGCGCGTGCGCGGCCGCTTCACCCTTGACTCCGTCGAGGAGAAAGGGCCGGGGCAAGTGCTGATGCGCCACACGGTGACGGTCGAGATCGAGGGCGAGGACAAGCCCGCGCTCACCGCGCAGTGGCTGGGCCTGATGTTCGTTTGAGGAGCTCCTGAAAATGCGCGACGCCGTCATCGTTTCTACCGCCCGCACCGGGATCGGCAGGGCCTATCGCGGGGCGTTCAACGCGACTCCGTCGCCGACGCTCGCCGCGCACCCGATCCGCGCCGCGATCGAGCGGGCGAAGGTCGATCCGGCCGAGGTCGACGACGT
>DASUXP010000276.1:0-6198 GCA_036377835.1 Sphingomicrobium sp.
GTCGGCCTGTTCGACCTCAACCGCGACCCGCGCGCCGTCGGCCTGTCGTACAAGCATCTGATCGACATGCACCGCTGCAAGCCGGCCTATCGCGACTGCAAGGCGCTCAGGGACCTGCTCGGCTGATGGCGACCTTCCTCAGCGCCCATGGCTTCGATCCGGGCCCGACCCAGCGCCCACTGCTCGCCGGGGCGATTGCCGGCGTGGCCGCGACGCTTCCGGCGATTGTCATCCTCGTGCTGCTGGGTTCGCTCGCCGTCGAAGCGAACATTCTCGGCATGTCCGAGCTTGCGACGATTGCCGCGGGCTGCGTGGTGATGGCGATTGCCGGCTCGATTTACGCCCGGCTCTTCGGCCGCGCGGCGAACGGCCTGCGGGGCGGCTGGCTGTTCGGGATGGCGTTCGGCTTCGCCTTGTGGGCCGGAGGGGCGGTCATGGTCCTGCCGCTCGCCAGCGGCGGCGAAGTGCCGGCGGGCCAGGCGGCGATCGGCCTTTTCCTCTCGTTCGTCGCCTGGGGCGCGGCACTGGGGATCGTCTATCCGTTCGTTCACCGCCCCTTGCACGAGAGCCTGGAAAGCGCGGCGAAACGGTCAAGCGTTGGGCCCGATGTGGCGACGACCCGCGGGGGCCGCCCACCCCAGCAGGTCAGGCCTCGACAGCCAATGCCTGAAGACCGGCCGCGCTCTTGAGATCCTCGACGAGGTCGAGCCGCTCCCACGGGAAATAATCGCCGTCGGGCGTGCGCCCGAAATGGCCGTAGGCGGCGGTCGGTCCGTAGATCGGCCTGTTGAGCCCGAGGTGGGTGCGGATGCCGCGCGGCGTCAGGCCGCCGAGTTTCTCGATCTTTCCGATCGCCTGCTCGAGCTGCGCATCGTCGACGCTGCCGGTGCCGTGGGTGTTCACGTAGAGCGACAGCGGCTCGGACACGCCGATAGCATAGGCGAGCTGGATGGTGCAGCGGCGGGCGAGGCCGGCGGCGACGATGTTCTTGGCGAGGTAGCGCGCGGCATAAGCGGCCGAGCGGTCGACCTTGGTCGGGTCCTTGCCCGAGAAGGCACCGCCGCCGTGCGGGGCCGCGCCGCCATAGGTGTCGACGATGATCTTGCGCCCGGTGAGGCCCGCGTCGCCGTCCGGCCCGCCGATCTCGAACGCGCCGGTGGGATTGATGTGATAGACGGTCTCCTCGCCGAGCAGCTCGGCGGGGAGAACGTCGGCGACGACGCCTTTCACATAGTCGCGAAGCTCGGCGTACAGCTCGGGGTTGGCGTTCTCGCCCTTCTCCGAATAGCCGCGCTTGTGCTGGGTCGAGACGACGATCGCCGTCGCGGCGACGGGCTTGCCGTTTTCGTAGCGCAGCGTGACCTGGCTCTTGGCGTCGGGCTCGAGGAATGGCGCCGCGCCCGAATGGCGGTCGGCCGCCATGCGCTCGAGGATCTTGTGGCTGTAGTAGAGCGTCGCCGGCATCAGCTCGGGGGTCTCGTCGCAGGCGAAGCCGAACATGATCCCCTGGTCGCCGGCGCCTTCGTCCTTGTTGCCCGCGGCGTCGACGCCTTGCGCGATATGCGCGCTCTGCCCGTGCAAATGGTTCTCGAACCCGGCGGTCTGCCAGTGGAATCCTTCCTGCTCGTAGCCGATGCGCTTCACCGCGTGGCGGACGACCTGCTCGATCTCGTCGCGTGCGCCCGGCGCCCAGCCGTGGGTGTCCTTGAACTTCGCTTCATCGAACACTGGGCGGCAGCGGATCTCGCCGCCGATCACGATCCGCTGGGTCGTTACCAGGGTCTCGCAGGCGACCCGCGCCTCGGGGTCCTTCGACAGGAAGAGGTCGACGATCGCGTCGGAAATCTGGTCGGCGACCTTATCGGGATGGCCTTCGGACACCGATTCGGAGGTGAAGAGATAAGAGCTGCGCATGCGGTGCGGCGGTCCTGTGATGAAGATATAAGGAAGTCTTTATATGTTGGCCGCGGCCCTAGCGGCGAGTCCGCCCGAGCACAATGCCGGAGAGCAACAGCGCGAAGCCGAGCAGCAGCGGAATGAGGTTGCCGAGCCGCGCGAACAAGGTCGGCGAAACGGCCGGAGCGGGGAGGGTCGCGTCGATCACTCCTGCGCTGTGCCAGGGGAGGGATTTGAGGATTTGCCCGTTGGCGTCGATCACCGCGCTGATGCCTGTCGGAGTCGAGCGGATCACGGGAATGCCTTCCTCCGCCGCGCGGAGGCGCGCCTGGGCGAGATGCTGCGGCGGGCCCCAGCTGCCGAACCAGGCGTCGTTGGAGGGATTGAAGATGACGTCGGGGCGGTTGCGGCGGTCGACGACCTCGCCCGAAAAGACGATCTCGTAGCAGATCTGGAAACCGACCTTGCCCCAGCCGGGAAGGGCGAGCGTGCGCGGGCCGGGGCCGGGCGTGAAGTCGATGTCCCCGGGCGCGAGGCGGGACAGGCCGATGGCGGAAAGCAGCGGGCGCATCGGCAGATATTCGCCGTAGGGAACGAGGTGCGCCTTGTCGTAGCGGCCGAGCACGCGCCCGCCCTGACCGAGCACGAACACGCTGTTCGCCGCCCCGTCGATCCAGCGCCCATCCTTGGAGAAGATCGCCAGGCCCCCGGTGAGGAGATATTCGCCGGGGCCGACCAGCGCCGCGGCGCGAGTGCGTTCGAACCGGGCGAAGGCCTGGTGCTCGTCGGTGCGGGCGTCTTCGAGCGGGTCGGTGACCGCCGCTTCGGGCCAGAAGAGCAGGCGCGGGCGCTTTTCGCCCGGGCTCACCGACAAGTCGGCGAGTCGCCGCGCCGCAATGTCGCCGAAGCCGGGAGTCCATTTGTCCTGCTGGCCGATGTTGGGCTGCACGACGCGGATCTCGCTGCCGCGCCACGGATGCGGCGGGAGCGGGTTGGGGAGGATGGTGAGGTCGCGGCGCTCAGGAACCTCGCTCGCCGGGAGGAGCAGGGTCACGGCGAACAGAGCGGCGATCGCCGCGCCGGGGACCCAGCGGCGGCGGGCAAGTAACCATAGGCCGCCGCTGGCGAGCACCACCAGCAGCGACAGCGAATAGGTGCCGAGCCAGGGGGCGAGGCGGAGCCACGGCGTGTCGGCGAGGACGACTCCGAGCGGGTTCCAGGGGAAGCCGGTGAACATCGTGCCGCGCAGCCATTCGACCACCGGCCAGGCGCCGGCCAGGGCGAGCACCAGCGCGAGCGGCCTTTGGTCCTTGAAGCGCCATGCGAGCCCGGCGGCGAGCGCGGGATAGATTGCGAGGTACAACGACAGCAGCACGACCGCGATCCACCCGAGCCACGCCGGCATCGCCGCCTGGAAAGTGAAAGCGGTCGCGATCCAGTTGAGGCCTACGGCGAACTGGCCAAGTCCGAATCCCCAGCCGAGGGCGAGCGCCTGCCTGAGCGACTTCGAGCGCCAGATGAGCTCGCACAGGCCGGCGATGGCGAGCGGCATCAGCGGCCACAGGCCTGCCGGTTGGAAAGCGAAGGCGGAGAGAGCGCCGATCAGCAGGGCGATGAGGAAGAGCATCCGGCGCCGTCATTGCGGGGAGCCGCGCCCGGTGGCAAGCCGCACCCATGACGCTTTCTCCTTTCCACGTCGCCTTCCCGGTCGACGACTTGGCCGAAGCCCGGCGCTTCTACGGGGAGCTGCTCGGCTGCCCCGAGGGGCGCAGCGGCGAGCAGTGGGTCGATTTCGACCTCCGCGGCCACCAGATCGTCGCCCATCTCGCGCCCGACGCGGTGCGTCGGCGCGCCAGCAATCCCGTCGACGGCGAGGACGTGCCGGTGCCGCACTTCGGGCTCGTCCTGCCGATGGCCGAATGGGAGGCGTTGGCCGCGCGTCTGGAGGGTGCCGGAGTGGAGTTCGTGATTCCGCCGACCGTGCGCTTCGAGGGTCAGCCGGGCGAGCAGGCGACGATGTTCCTGCTCGATCCCGCGGGCAATGCGCTCGAGTTCAAGGCGATGACCGACCCGGCCAAGCTGTTCGCGAAGCAGTAGGCGCCTATTTGTCCGTCTGGACCTCGCCCTCGGGGGCGTGGAGCCGCACGCGCTTGATCCGGCGGCTGTCGGCGTCGACGCTTTCCAGCCGCCATCCCGACGCATGACACACCGATTCGCCGGGTTCGAGGATGCGCCCGGCGAGGAGGAAGGTGAGGCCGCCGACGGTGTCCACATCGTCGTCCTCGGCGGTCAGTCGACCGTCGACGGCCTTCTGCAACTCCTCGAGCTCGAGCCGGGCATCGGCCTCCCACACGCCGTCGTCGAGCAGGGTCAGCAGCCCGACTTCCTCGATGTCGTGCTCGTCCTCGATTTCGCCGACGATCTCCTCAACCACGTCCTCGATGGTCACGAGGCCCTCCGTACCGCCGAACTCGTCGACGACGATGGCGAGGTGGACGCGGTCGGCGCGCATCCGCGCGAGAAGGTCGATCGCGCCCATCGATTCCGGAACGAACAGCGGGCTGCGCATCAGGGCGGCGAGCGAGCGGTCGCGGGCCGGGTCGACGTTGGCGGCGAAGACGTCCTTGACGTGGACCATGCCGACCACTTCGTCGAGGCTCTCGCCGTAAACCGGAAGGCGGCTGTGCTCCGCGTCGGCGAAGGCGCGGACCAGCGCGTCGAATCCGATGGTGTCGGAAACGGCGATGATGTCACCGCGGGTAACGCAGATGTCGCCGGCGGTCTTCTCGCCGAAATGCAGAAGGTTGCGCAGCATCTGCCGCTCGGCCGGCGACAGATCGCCCGCTACCGGCCGCGCATCCTCGGCCTCGTCGATCGCTTCCTCGATCTCGTCGCGCAGCGTCGGCTCATTGTCCTCGCCGAACAGCAAGGCGCGCATTCCGCGCCACAGGCGAGAGCCGCCATCGTCCTGCCGGGTCGCCATCAGGCGCTCGCCTCGTAGGGATTGGCGATGCCGAGGCGGGCGAGCGCGCGCACCTCGCGGCGCTCCATCTCCGCGGCGTCGGCATCGGCCGCATGATCGTAACCGAGCAGGTGGAGGGTGCCGTGGACGAGCAGATGGGTCGCATGCGAATCGACGCTGACGCCTTTCTCCGCAGCCTCACGCTCGCACACGCCGCGGGCGAGGATGATGTCGCCGAGCATGATCGCCGGGCCGTCTTCGTCCGATTGCTCGAGTTCCCACGCCTCGGCCATCGGGAAGGAGAGGACATTCGTCGGCCTGTCCTTGCCGCGCCAATGGGCGTTCAGCTGGCGCACCTCCTCGTCGCCGGCGAGACGCACCGACACTTCGACCGGGCGGACGGCCGCGTTCAGCTGGGGGAAGGCGCTCTCGGCGATGGCCGCCTCGGCGGCCTTGCGCACCAGCGGCTCCCAGGCGCTGCTACTGTCCCATTCCTCGTCGGCTTCGAGGGCGATGTCGAGCATCATGCCCCGACGTCCCGGAGCGCGTTCGGCCCCTCATATGCGTCGACGATTCGGCCGACGAGCGGGTGGCGAACCACGTCGGCGGCGGTGAAGCGGACGACGGCAATGCCCTGCACCCGCTCGAGCCGGGTGACGGCATCGGCGAGGCCCGACCTGGAGGGGTCGGGAAGGTCGACCTGGTGCGGGTCGCCGCAGATCACCATGCGGCTCCTCATGCCGAAGCGGGTCAGGAACATCTTCATCTGCAGCGGCGTGGTGTTCTGCGCCTCGTCGAGGATGATGAAGGCGTCGTTGAGCGTGCGGCCGCGCATGAAGGCGAGGGGGGCGATCTCGATCTCTCCGCTGGCGATGCGCCGCTCGACCTGCTCGGTCGGGAGCATGTCGTAGAGCGCGTCGTACAGCGGACGGAGGTAGGGATCGACCTTCTCCTTCATGTCGCCGGGGAGGAAGCCGAGGCGCTCGCCGGCTTCGACCGCGGGCCGCGACAGGATCAGCCGGTCGACGCTGCCGGTGATGAGCTGCGACACCGCCTGGGCGACGGCGAGATAGGTTTTGCCGGTGCCGGCCGGGCCGAGGCCGAAGATCATGTCCTCGCGGGCGAGCGCCTCCATGTAGGGCGTCTGCATCGCCGAGCGCGGAACGATGGTCTTCTTGCGCGTGCGGATCATCACCCGTGGCGCGGACGTGACCTCCTCCTGGATGATCCCGTCGAGGTGCGGCTGGGCGGCCATTCCAAGCACGGCTTCGACCGCCTCGGCGTCGACGTCATGGCCGCTGTCGAGCCGGTTGTAGAGGCCGACGAGCACGTCGCGGGCG
>DASUXP010000277.1:0-9083 GCA_036377835.1 Sphingomicrobium sp.
TAATCGCAGCCCGATGGACATGACGCCTTTCAGTCACGAGCCAGCGGCTGCGGTTGCACCTTGGGGCAGCCGACTAAGGCGATGGTTCCTGCAGAAACCGACCAAGGCACAAGTCGGCTTCATCTCCGGCGTGCTGCTGACCGTTATTTACCTGAAAGCCCCCGAATGGCTTGAGAAGGCATCTGAACCGCCACAAACGGCAGGCGATGTGGCTGCGGCTGCGGCGGGCAGCAAGGCGGCTGCAGCCGCCATTCCTGCGCTTCGCGGCATTCCGAATGTCTACGTCTCCTACTACGGCATCCAGGCCACCGATGCGCCGGGCATCAAGGCGGAATTGAAGGCATCCGGCATCCGTTGGGGCGATCAGCGGTTCCGGGCGCTGACCAGATGGGACTATCGCTGGCGCTGGGATGCAAATCCCGACGGCGGCTGCGGCACCGCCAACGCGCGCGTGACGTTTCGGGCGTGGATAACCTTGCCACGACTGGCCAACCCCAACGCTCTCAGCCCTGAGGTCGCGCGTGCCTGGCAGTCCTACATGAGCTCGCTGATCCGCCACGAAGCCAATCATCTGCGTTTGGCTTATGGCGGGCGCCTGCTGGTGGCTCATGCAGTCCGCGCAAGCGGCTGCGCGACTGCCAACGCCGCCGGAGAGCTCGCGATGGCCAAGATCAGTTACGAATCGGCCAAATATGACGAGCGGACTTACTATGGCTGGCGCGAAGGCGCGCAATTTCGTCCGCCGTCCGAGCACTGAACTCGCTCCGGGTGTTGGTCACCGCCTGCCCCCGAACAACCCGCGCAGCAGCGTGCCCAGGAGCGACCAGGCGGAAACTGTCGTGCGGCTGTAGATGCGGTTGTAGGCGGCCCGCTTCGGGTTGGTCAGCCAGCCGTAGCCGCGCGGCGCCTTCAGTCCGAGCGAATGACGGACGAACCGCGCCGGCGATGTCCGCGCGGCGATGATCTTGCGGATGCCGGGTTTTCGAATTCCAAACTTCACGCGCCCTCCACCCCGAGCACTGCGACTGTGCCGTGCTCGGAGGGAAACTCAAGAAACTTCTGTCCTACAGCCCCTGCCCTGCGATACCTCCGCCACCCGGAGGCCCATTATGCTCGAGCCCCATCGCTACGCTTGCACCAACTGGCTGATCACCCCCGCCGCGCCGGCGGTCAGCGAGCCGCCGCCCGCGGACGCCAGCGAGCAGCGCTTCCTCCTCGTCCTCACCGGTGTCGCCGTCGTCGATTTCGAAGGGAAGGCGCCGAGCTTTCCCTGGACGCACGGCACCTTGCTCATCCGGCCCAACCTCGACACGCCGCTCCAATATGCGATCCTGCGCTATGGGCTGACGACCCCGCCGGGCGACGCCGGCGCCGCCTGGACGCCCGAGTTCCTGGTCGAGCAATGCGCGCCCTTCGCCGGCATCGCCGCCTTCTACAGCCCGGCGGGCAAGGTGAGCGGTGCCGCCTGCGACGCGTGGCGGCCGCACCATTACGAGACCCGCGTCGAAGCCGTCACCTCGGCTCCGCTGCACCCGATCTTCGCCGGGATCGAAGCCGACCTCGCCGAGCGCACCCACGGCGGGATCATCCACCGCGTCAACTATCACATCACGCTGGTCGGCCAGGTCCGCTTCGCCGCGGTGATCATCACGTGAGCTTCGAGCCACCGAGCGCAGGCGAACGATTGCACGGCAATCGTGAGGCAGCGCGTAGAGATGGCGAGAGCCGGCCGGCGGGCGCGCTCGTTCGGTTGGCTTGGATGGAACGAGCCATCCAAGCGCGAACCCGATCGACGTCACGGGATTCACTCCCGTGACGGCCTCCCCGCGCGTACGCGCGCGCCTGTACGCGCCCGCGCGCCCGTTGAGGGCACAACTTTCGCAACTTCCGCCGCCCCAGACTCCGCCGAAGTTGACGAAGTTGACATACCCCCTCCCCCCGCCTGCGCTGTGAATCGCGGCGATTCCGCACCCTCTTTTTGTTGCGCGATTTCAACGCTATGAGTCGGCTGGGCAACATTCGAGGGGGATCAGGAATGAAGGGCTATTGGATCGCGCTGGCCGCCGCGTGCGTCGCGGTGGCGCCGCTTTCGCCGCTCGCCGCGCAGGGGGCGAAGTCGTCGGAGCAGCTGCGGCTCGCCAAGCAGGCCGAGCAGCTGCGGCCGGGACAGTGGGTGTGGGCGCCGAACATCGCGCCCAAGGGCCCGGTGCTGGTCTATGTCGACCTCACCCGCCAGCGCGCCACCGTCTATCGCAACGGCGTTCGCATCGGCGTCTCCACCATCTCCTCGGGCAAGCCGGGCCACGACACGCCGACGGGGGTCTTCACCATCCTCCAGAAGGACGTCGACCACCGCTCCAGCACCTACAACAACGCGCCCATGCCCTACATGCAGCGGCTGACCTGGACGGGGGTGGCGCTGCACGCCGGCAACCTTCCGGGGACACCCGCCAGCCACGGCTGCGTGCGCCTGCCAATGGAGTTCGCCAAAAGGCTGTTCACCACCATGCCGATGGGCGGGACGGTGGTCATCGCCGGCGGCCACACCGACCCGGTGAAGCGCGGCGCGGCCGGCGTGCTCGCCCCGCAGCTCGCCGGAGTGACGACCGGACCGTCGGCGACGCTGACTCCGGAAGGGACGTTCACCTGGACACCCGAGGCGAGCCCGTCGGGCCCGGTGTCGATCATCATTTCGACCGGCGACCAGCAGGTCGTGGTGCTGCGCAACGGCAAGGAGATCGGCCGCGCCCACGCCAACGTCCAGCAGGAAACGACCGAGAGCCAGGTGATGACCTATGCCGGGGGCAAGGACAAGCAATGGATCCAGGTCGGCGTTTCCGACATCACCAACGAGCCCGCCGAGATCATCTCGACCGAGCGGGTCGAGCAGATGCACCTGCCCGCGGCCTTCGTCACCAACATGCGCTCGGTGATCACTCCGGGGACGACGGTGCTGGTCACCCAGGCCAGCGTCAGCTCGGGCAGCTCGACCGGGGCCCAGGCGACGGTGATCGACGCCGAGCAGCCGCTAAAGCGCCGCAAATGAGGGGGTGAGGGGCAAGAAGGCCGAAAGGCGGATTGCGCGCTCGATTCCGCGCGGCTAAGGAGCCGCTTCCGCCGGTGCGGGGCTGTAGCTCAGATGGGAGAGCGCTGCAATCGCACTGCAGAGGTCAGGGGTTCGATTCCCCTCAGCTCCACCAGCCTTCGCTCCTGACGGAGCTTCGGCTGGCAGGCCAGCCAAACTCCGGCTGGAGAAAGGTCTGTCCGCCGAAGCCTTTGGCGAAGGCGGACCGCGCCGGCGAGGAACGCTCCGGCGACGCACGGCGTTGTTCGAACGATGAAGCGATCGACGAGGCTGCTGGCCGGCATCGGCGTTGCCGGGGGAGTTGCGGTCGCCGCCTCTGCCGCCGTGCTGTTCCTGCTCGACCGGCACCCCGTCGGCAACAGGAGCGTACCCGAACCGGCGAAGCCGGTCGATCTCCAGCGCTACGTCGGCCTCTGGTTCGAGGTGGCGCGATACGACCAGCGGTTCGAGCGATCGTGCAAAAGCGGCGTCACCGCCGCTTACAGCTTGCGGGCGGACGGGAGCGTCGACGTCACGAACCGCTGCCGGCGCGCGGACGGCAGCCTCAAGCAGGCCCACGGGCGAGCGAAAGTCGTCGACGGGGGCACCAATGCCAAGCTCAAGGTGAGCTTCTTCGGTCCGTTCTACGGCGATTATTGGGTGCTCGACCGCGCCGACGATTACAGCTGGTCGATCGTCGGGGAACCGAGCGGCCGCTATCTCTGGATCCTGTCGCGCCGGTCGAACCCCAGCCCGGACTTCGTTCGCCAGCTTGTCCGGCGGGCACAGGAGCTTGGCTATGACACGAGGCCGCTGCTTTATACCAGGCAGCCTTGAAGCCGGCCGCGCCATCGTCGCGAACAGCCGGCCGGCGCCGGAGATGTTGGGTGGCGGTGGCGGCGTTGCCCGGATACCGTCCGGCAGGGAAATGGAACTGACGCCGTTCCGGTTCCGTTTGCTCCCACGCGTCGCCGCTTTCGCCGATTGGAATTGCTGTTGGCCCCTGTGAAACGCCCGGAGGACAGCATCGACGCTGCCCTTTATCGGCGCCTTGTCCAGTCCGTCGTCGACTATGCCATCTTCATGCTCGACGAGCAGGGCCACGTTACGAGCTGGAACCCCGGAGCGGAGCGGATCAAGGGATACTCCCCGGACGAGATATTGGGCGAGCATTTCTCGCGGTTCTACACGCCGGAAGATTTGCAGAGGCAGATGCCGGCGAAGGCGCTGGAAACCGCAAGGCGCGAGGGGCGCTTTACCGCCGAAGGGTGGCGCCTGCGAAAGGACGGCACCCGGTTTTGGGCCAGCGTCGTCATCGACCCGATTGTCGAGAAGGGAAAAATCGTCGGGTTCGCCAAGGTTACTCGCGACCTCACCGAAAGGCGCGAAGCTCAAGTCGAACTCGAGCGCTCTCGGGAAGCTTTGTTTCAGGCTCAGAAGATGGAGGCTGTCGGCCAGCTAACGGGCGGTCTAGCCCATGATTTCAACAACCTGCTGACGGGGATCACGGGCAGCCTGGACCTCCTCAAAATCCGGCTTGCGCAAGGACGGATCAATGAACTCGAGCGGTACATCACCGCTGCGCAAGGCGCGGCCGGCCGCGCTGCCACGCTGACGCATCGATTGTTGGCGTTCGCCAGGCGGCAAACGCTTCAGCCGAAGGTGGTGAATGCGAATACCCTGGTCAGCAGCATGGAAGAATTGATCCGGCGGACCGTGGGTTCGAACCTCAACATGGAGACGGTACTCGCCGCCGGGCTCTGGAACTGTTTTTGCGACCCCAATCAGCTCGAAAATGCAATCTTGAATCTCTGCATCAATGCTCGCGACGCAATGCCTCGGGGCGGCACGCTGACAGTCGAAACCGCCAATACCTGGGTAGACGATGACGCTGCCAAGGCCCGCGACATGGACCGTGGCCAGTATGTTGCGATCTGCGTGACCGACACCGGCCTGGGCATGACTCCCGAGGTCGCGACGAAAGCCTTCGATCCATTCTTCACCACGAAGCCGGCGGGTCAGGGCACCGGCCTCGGCCTTTCCATGGTCTATGGTTTTGCAAAGCAGTCCGGGGGCCAAGTGCGGATTTACTCCGAGCCCGGACAAGGCACGACGGTGCGAATCTATCTGCCGCGACACAGCGGAAAGCCGGAACCATCCAGGCTTGAAGTGCAAAACGCGGAGCTTCCGCGTGCGGAGGGTGAAACCGTCCTCGTTGTCGATGACGAACCGACCATCCGTATGCTGATCGGCGACACGCTGTCTGAGCTCGGTTACCGAGCCATCGAGGTCGCGGATGCCGCATCCGGCATTAAGGTGCTCGAGTCAGATGTGAACATCGACTTGTTGATCACCGACGTCGCTCTGCCCGGCGGCATGAACGGCAAAGAAATGGCGGACCTGGGGCGCGCCCAGCGTCCCGAGTTGAAGGTGCTGTTCATCACTGGCTACGCAGAAAATGCAGCCATCACCAATGGTCACCTCGATCCTGGCATGGAAGTCATGAGCAAGCCCTTCTCGATGGACAAGCTTGCCGCGCGCATCAGGTCGATTATCGAATCGGACTCATAGCTCTCCAGTGCATGACCGTTGGGCGGCTCGCCCGCACACGCGCGGGGTGCTCAGGCGGCCTCCTGAGCGCTTGTCCCGGCTGCGTTTCGTCTTGCCGTTTCACACTCGAAATTGGCGCCTGGGCGAGGAACGGCGGGGCGTCGCCGGACGTTTTTCCTCCAGCATCCGCCGGGCACCCGCCCGGCCTGCTTCAACCCCTTGGAGGAAGCTATGGCATATGACCGATACGACACGCGGAACGACCCGCGTGATGAACGCTCGCGATGGCGTGACGAGGGCCGCGAGCGCTTCCGCGGCGGCGGCGAGGATCGCGGCTTCTTCGAGCGCGCGGGCGACGAGATCGCCTCCTGGTTCGGTGACGACGACGCCGAGCGGCGCCGCCGCGAAGATCAGATGAGGATGGAGCGCGAGCGCGGCGAAGGCCGTGGCTGGCGCTCCGACGACGATCGCCGGCGCGACTTCAGCCGCGACCGCGACTGGGACCGCGAACGTGCGGAGCGCGGCCGCTTCTTCGCCGGCGACCGCAACCGCGAGCGCGACCGTGACCGCTTCGAACGCGAAGACGACCGCGGCCCGTTCAGCACGTCATCCTATCGCGGCCAGGGCGGCCAGGGAAGCTGGCGCGGGTCGATGCGGGGCACCGAGGCGGCCGGCGATACGGGCACCGAGGGCCGCTATCGACCGATGCTGGGCGGCTATACCTACAGCGACGGTCTCGAGAGCCGCGGGAGCGACGACGATTTCCGCCGCCGGCGGGAAGGCGACGAGTTCCGCGAGCGCTCGCGTTCGCACGATCCGCAATATCATGCGTGGCGCCGGCGCCAGATGGACGAGCTCGACCGCGACTATGACGAATATCGGCGCGAGAACCAGGCTCGGTTCGAAAGCGAGTTCGGCGGGTGGCGCGAGCGCCGGCAGCAGAAGCGCGGCATCCTCGGCCAGGTCCGCGAGCATATGGAAGTGGTCGGCAACGACGGCCAGCATGTCGGGACCGTCGACCGCACCGCCGGCGACCGGCTGATCCTCACCAAGTCGGACCCGGAGAGCGGCGGCGTTCATCATTCGCTGAGCTGCGCCGATATCGACCGCGTCGAGGGCGACCAGGTGATGCTCGATTGCTCGGCCGAGCAGGCGAAGCAGCGCTGGCGCGACGAAAGCCGCAGCCGTGCGTTGTTCGAGCGCGAGGACCAGGGCGAGATGGGCGACCGGATCCTCGATCGCAGCTTCGAAGGCACCTATCGCTGACCCCGCGGTAGCAGCCCAGCCTCCTGCGTGACGGAGGCAAATGGAGGCCCGGCGGCGCCGTCCCCTTCGCCGCCGGGCCTTTCTTGCGTCGACGGCCGCGCCTATGCGCGGGCCTGAGGAGAACAAAATGCCCCGCGCCTGGCACCTGATCAGCCGCCCGCAAGGGCTGCCGAACGCCGATGATTTTGCGCTGAAGGAGATCGAGCTCCTGCCCGTCACCGACGGCATGATCCGGGTCCGCAACCTGTGGCTGTCGGTCGACCCCTACATGCGCGGGCGGATGAACGACGTGAAAAGCTACGTTCCGCCGTTCCAGCTCGGCGAGCCGATGGATGGCGGCGCCATCGGCGAGGTGGTCGAAAGCAAGGCCGACGGCTTTGCCCCCGGCGACCTTGTGCTGCACATGGCCGGGTGGCGCGACGAAGCGGTGATCTCATCGCGATCCGCGATGAAGCTGCCCGACCTCGGGGCGGAGCCGCAGCAGTTCCTCGGCATCCTCGGGACGACCGGCGCGACCGCCTATTTCGGCCTGCTCGACGCCGCCTCGGCGAAGGAAGGCGAAACGCTGTTCGTTTCGGCCGCCGCGGGCGCGGTCGGCTCGGCCGTCGTCCAGGTCGCCAAGGCCAGGGGCATGACGGTCATCGGCTCTGCCGGCGGCGCCGACAAATGCGAGTTCGTCCGCTCGCTCGGCGCCGACCAGGCGATCGACTACAAGGCCCAACCGATCCTCAAGGGACTCGCGGCGGCGGCACCGGACGGGATCGACGTCTATTTCGACAATGTCGGCGGCGACCATCTCGACGCCGCCTTCGCGCTTGCCCGCCAGAACGCGCGCTTCGCCATCTGCGGGATGATCGAGGGCTATAACGATGCGACCCCGATGAGCTTCCGCTTCATCATGCGGATCGTCGCCATGCGCATCCGCCTCAAGGGCTTCATCGTATTCGACTACCAGCCGCGCATGGGCGAATTCTACCGCGACATGGGCCAGTGGCTGGCGAGCGGCGCGGTGAAGCCGCGCGAGACGGTGGTCGATGGCCTGGGAAATACGCTCCAAGCCTTCCTCGGTTTGTTCGAGGGCGCCAACACGGGGAAAATGCTCGTCCGGCTCTAGAACCGGCACTGCGCGGGGTCGCCGCTCCTCAAGCCCTGCTGGAACGCGGCCTGCCGTTGCGCCGAGCTGCCGTGGGTGAAGCTGTCGGGGACGACATAGCCCTGGCTTTGCTTCTGCAGCGTGTCGTCGCCGACCGCTTCCGCGGCGCGCAGCGCTTCCTCGGCGTCGCCCGCTTCGAGGATCGAGCCCTGCTCGTCGCGAGCGTTCGCGGCCCACACGCCGGCATAGCAATCCGCCTGGAGCTCGACCTTGACCTGGATGGCATTGCCCTCGGTCTGGCTGGCTCGCGCCTGCAGGTCGTGCGCCTGGCCGAGCGTCCCTTCGAGGTCCTGCACGTGGTGGCCGACCTCATGCGCGATGACATAGGCCGCCGCCGCATCACCCGGCGCGCCGAAACGCCGCGACAGCTCGTTGAAGAAAGCCGGGTCGATGTAAACCTTGGCATCGTTGGGGCAGTAGAAGGGCCCCGCCGCAGCCTGGCCGAAGCCGCAGGCGGTCTGCGTTCCGCCCGAATAAGCGACCAGCGTCGTCGGCTGGTAGCGCGCCCCGCTCTTGGCGAAAATCTCGCTCCAGGTCTGCTCGGTCGAACCGAGGACGCGCACCAGGAACTGGCGCATCTGCGGGTCGAGCGTCGACTGGCCGCTGGGGACGGCCTGCTGCGGCCCGCTGCCCGGGATCAACCCACCACCGCCGCTCCCGAGGCCGCCGAGCGAGCTGAGGATGAAATAACCGACGATCAGGATCAGGACGCCGCCGATGCCGAAACGGCTCATCACCAGCGGGATGAGGCAGCCGAGCGCATTGCCGCCGCCCATTCCGCCGAAGCCGGAGCTGCCCTGGCCCGTCCGGTCTTCGAAATTGCTGCTTTCGGGTTCGCCGCCGAGCCGCATCGCTTAGTCTCCTCCGCCGCCCAATGCGCGAGCAGCCGCCGCAGTTGCAAATGACCGGCTCGCGCGCATACCGCGGCGCCAAAGGAGACGCCATGATTCTCGAAGGCAAGGTTGCGCTGGTCACGGGTTCCACCTCGGGCATCGGCCTGGCGATCGCCAAGGCATTCGCCGCCGAGGGCGCCAAGCTGATGATCAACGG
>DASUXP010000278.1:0-4041 GCA_036377835.1 Sphingomicrobium sp.
CAGCTCGTTGCGCGCCGCGTGGCGATCGAACTTGAAGCCCTGCGCGTCCGCCGCCGCCTTCAGCCGGTCGAGATGCTCGTCGAGGTTGGCGATCCCCTCGTTGGGGTCGAAGCGCATGCTTTCTTCAAGGTCGGCCATGGCCCGCTTCCTTGCCCTCCCGATTGCGCCCCCGCAATGCTGTTCCTAAACCAGCGCCCATGACCCTCAGGACCACGCTGCTACTCGCCGCAGCCTTCACCCTCATGCCCAGCGCCGCCAGCGCCCAGCAAATCGACCCCAAGGTCCAGGCGCGGATCGACCGCATCCTCAAGAAGACGCCGCTGATCGACGGCCACAACGACATCGCCGAGCAGCTCGCGGAAAATTACCAGCGCGACATCTCGGGCCTCGCCGGCGGCACCGCCCAGCGCCAGCCGCACCCGCTGATGACCGACATGGCACGCCTGCATGCCGGCCGCGTCGGCGGGCAATTCTGGTCGGTCTATATCGACGGCACCCACACGGGCGACGCCGCCATCCGCGAGACGCTGCAGCAGATCGACATCGTTCGGCGGATGATCGACGCCTATCCCGACGACCTCGAGCTCGCGGCCACCGCCGACGACGTCGTCCGCATCCACAGGAAGGGCAAGATCGCTTCGCTGATCGGAGTCGAGGGCGGGCGGCAGATGGGCGGCTCGCTCGCCGCGCTGCGCCAGTACTACAACCTCGGCGCGCGCTACATGACGCTGACCCACAACCAGACCACCGAATGGGCCGACAGCGCCACCGACGAGCCCAAATATGACGGGCTCAGCCCGTTCGGGGTCGAGGTCGTGCACGAGATGAACCGCATCGGCATGCTGGTCGACCTCAGCCACGTCGCGCCGGCGACGATGAAGGACGCGATCGCCGCGAGCCGCGCGCCGGTGATCTTCTCCCATTCCTCGGCACGCGCGATCGGCGGCCATCCGCGCGACGTCCCCGACGACGTTCTGGCGCTGCTCCCCGCCAACGGCGGCGTGGTGATGGTCAATTTCGTCCCCAGCTTCCTCTCGCGCGAGGTGTGGAGCTGGAGCGCCGAGCGCAGCGGCGAGGAAGCGCGCCTGAAGGCCCTCCACCGCGAGAGCAAGGCCGCGGTCGAGGCCGGCCTCAAGGCGTGGGACGCGGCCCATCCGGCCCCCGCGGTCACCGTGGCCAACGTCGCCGACCATATCGAGCATATCGTCAAGGTTGCCGGCTACGACCATGTCGGCATCGGCGGCGACTTCGACGGCATCGACTCCACCCCGACCGACCTCACCGGGGTGCAGGATTATCCCAACCTCTTCGCCGAGCTGATCCGCCGCGGCTGGTCCGACGCCAACCTCGCCAAGCTCGCCGGCGGCAACGTCCTTCGCGTGCTTCGCCGCGCCGAGGCGGTCGCCGCATCGATGAAGACCGAACCCGCGGCCCTGTCGCCGCTCGACAAGCAGAAATAGGAGTCCAGTCTCATGCGTAACATCCGTGCCGGCTTAACGGCGCTCGCAATCGCCTTGTCGAGCGCGGCCTTCGCCGAGGTGCCCAAGCCCGCCGCGCTGACCGCCGACGGCGTCCCCGCGGTCCCCGACGCGCTCGCCGCCGCGACCCGGCCCTACATGGAATATCGCTCGGCGGGGTTCGGCGGGTGGAACGCCGCCGATCGCTCGATGCTGATCTCGACCCGCTTCGCCAACACCAGCCAGCTGCATAGCGTCGCCGCGCCCATGGGCATGCGCCGCCAGGTGAGCTTCGAGCCCGAGCCGGTCGGCGGCGCCTGGTCGCCGCGCGGCGATGTGCTGCTCGTCTCCAAGGACAATGGCGGCAACGAATTCTACCAGCTGTACACGCTCGCCAACGGCCGCCTCGCCCTCCTCACCGACGGCAAGAGCCGCAACAATTTCGGCACCTGGGACAAGGAAGGCCGAATCGTCGGCTACGCCTCGACCCGCCGCAACGGCACCGACACCGACCTCTATGTGATGGACCCGCGCGACCCCAAGACCGACCGCCTGGTCGCGCAGGTCAAGGGCGGCGGCTGGAACTTCGCCGACTTCGCCCCCGGCGGCCAGCGCGCCGCGGTGCTCAACTATATCTCGGTCACCAACAGCGACCCCTATGTGCTCGACGTCGTGACCGGCAAGCTCACCCCCATCGGCGATCACAAGAAGGACATCGCCTACGACAGCCTCAAGTTCGCGCCCGACGGCACGCTCTGGGCGACCTCGGACGAGAATAGCGACGTCCAGCGCCTCGGCCGCCTCGACCCGGCAAGCGGCCGCTTCACCCCGGTCACGCCTGCGCTGCGCTGGGACCTCGAATCCTTCGACATCAGCAAGGACGGGCGGACCATCGCCTACACCGTCAACGAGGCGGGGAGCAGCAAGCTGTTCCTGCTCGACGTCGCGACGGGTCAGTCACGCGCCGTCACCGCCCTACCCGCCGGCACCATCGGCGGCCTCGAGTTCGCGCCCTGGGGCCCGCTCGGCTTCACCCTTTCGTCCGCCCGGAGCCCGGCCGACGCTTATTCGCTCGACCCCGCCTCGCTGAAGGTCACCCGCTGGACCCAGAGCGAGACCGGCGGCCTCGACCCCAACGCCAACGTCGAGCCCGAGCTCATCGAGGTGAAGAGCTTCGACGGCCTCCCCGTCTCAGGCTTCCTCTACCGTCCCGATCCCCAGCGCTTCCCCGGCAAGCGGCCGCTGATCGTCAACATCCACGGCGGCCCCGAGGGCCAGTCGCGCCCCGGCTTCCTCGGCCGCAACAATTACCTACTGAACGAGCTCGGCATCGCCATCTTCTACCCCAACGTCCGCGGCTCGACCGGCTACGGCAAGCGCTTCGTCAGCCTCGACAACGGCCCCTTCCAACGCGAAAATTCGGTGAAGGACATCGGCACCTTCCTCGACCGGCTCGCCGCCGACCCCGGCATCGACCCGGCGCACATGGCGGTCACCGGCGGGAGCTACGGCGGCTATATGTGCTACGCCTCGGCCATCGCTTACGCGGACCGCTTCAAGGGCTCGCTCTGCGTCGTCGCGGTGTCGAACTTCGTCACCTTCCTCGAGAATACGCAGAGCTACCGCCGCGACCTCCGCCGCGTCGAATATGGCGACGAGCGCGACCCCAGGCAGCGCGCCAAGCTGCTCCAGATCTCGCCGCTGACGCGCATCGGCGAAATCCGCGCGCCACTGTTCGTCGTCACCGGCGCCAACGACCCGCGCGTGCCCAAGTCGGAAGCCGACCAGGTCGTCAAGGCGGTGCGGGCGAACGGTGCCGACGTGTGGCACCTCGTCGGCGAGAACGAGGGCCACGGGTTCGCCAAGAAGGAGAATGCCGACTATCAGTTCTGGACCTCGCTGCTCTTCTGGCAGAAGACGCTTCTCGCCCGATGAGCGAGCCTCCCCTCCGCGCGGCCATCGTCCCGGTCACCCCGCTGCAGCAGAATTGCTCGTTGCTGTGGTGCACCGCGACGATGCGCGCGGCCTTCGTCGATCCCGGCGGCGACCTGCCGCGCCTCAAGGCCGCCGCTCAGCAGGCCGGCGTGACGATCGAGAAGATCCTGCTCACCCACGGCCACATCGACCATTGCGGCGCCGCCGGCATCTTCGCCGAGGAGCTTGGCGTGGAGATCGAGGGCCCGCACGAGGAGGACATGTTCTGGATCGCCCGCCTCCACGAGGACGGGCAGCGCTACGGCGTTCCGGGCCGGCCGTTCACGCCATCACGCTGGCTCGAGGACGGCGACCGGGTGACGGTCGGCGAGCTGACTCTGAACGTCCGCCACTGCCCCGGCCACACGCCCGGCCACGTCGTCTTCCATCATCCGGACTCGAAGCTGGCGATCGTCGGCGACGTGCTGTTCAAGGGCTCGGTCGGCCGCTGGGATTTCCCCCGCGGCAACCAGGAACAGCTGATCCGCTCGATCACCGACAAGCTCTGGCCGATGGGCGACGACACCGCCTTCGTCCCCGGCCACGGCCCGATGTCCACCTTCGGCCACGAACGCGCGACCAACCCGTTCGTCGGCGATGCGGCGCTGGC
>DASUXP010000279.1:0-3537 GCA_036377835.1 Sphingomicrobium sp.
GTGGTCGTCGTCATGGTGCTGCTGCCGAGGGCACTATTGGCATTGGCATTGTCGAGAGCGTGCTGGTTGGCGTTCGCCGCGCCCTGGCTGTTGACGCGCGCATCGGCGCGGACCGTGGCGCCGGGGCTGCTCATCCCGCCGGCTCCGGCGGTGCCCTGCATGCCCCCCATCTGGCCGGCAGCGCCCGCTCCGGGCCCGCCGCCGTGGCCACCGCCGGGACCGGCGATGGCCGGCGTCGAAACGGCGACGGCGAGGGCCGCAGCCGATGCAATGAATGTCGTGCGAATCATGACGCACTCCTTCCTCAGGTTTCGGGGGAATGTTCCAAGTCTTTGGGAACCCTGACTCAACGTCTCGCGAAGAGTCGGTTTCCGGACACTTCATCCGTCGTTCATGCGGGTGCGACGGCTTGTGGTTGATCGGGGTCGTTGCGCCGGCAAAGGTCGGTTGCGGTTCAACTCAGGTTAGGATCGGAGCGGATCGGACACGCCTGCGAAGCATTCCAACAGCAGTTAACCTAGTATATAGAGCACCCGATTCCCTTCGCGGGGGGGGGGTGATTCCGTACGGCCCGTTAATCGCGAGACTGGAAACCGTCGCCGACCTCAGCGAGCGGGACAAGGCGCTGGTCGCCCGGCTCTATGACGACGTCCGCAGCGTGAACGCGAAGCGGGACATCATCTCCGAGGGCGAACGACCGGAGTTCATCCATCTCATCGTCGAAGGCTGGGCCGCGCGGTACAAGGAACTGCCGAACGGCTCGCGGCAGATCGTCGCCTTCCTTATACCCGGCGATTTTCTCGACCTCCACACGACGGTGCTCGGCCAGATGGACCATAGCGTCGTCGCGCTCACGCGTTGCCGCGTCGCATACATTCCGGGCGCCAGAATCGACGAGCTGACGTCCTACCGTGACGGCCTCACCAAGGCTTTATGGTGGTCGACGCTGGTCGACGAGGCAGTGTTGCGGTCATGGGTGGTCAATGCGGGGCGGCGCGACGCCTATCAGCGGATCGCTCACGTGCTGTGCGAAATGCACGTCAGGATGAACATGATCGGGCTGGTCTCAAGCGACAAGTTCGACCTGCCGCTGACGCAGGAGGAACTGGCTGACGCCACGGCGCTCACTCCGGTGCACACCAACCGGACGCTGCAACGCCTCCGGCGGGAGGGCCTGATCGAGCTGCGCGGCGGGGTTTTGACGGTGCTCGACGTCGCCAAGTTACGGGATGCCGGCGGATTCGACCCGAATTACCTGCACATCAAGCGGCGGCTTTCGGCCCCTCGATAGGCTGAGCCGCGGCCCCCGCAAGCGCATCGTAACGCTCGGCCATCTCGACATGAGCGCGGCGCGCACCCGGGTGCGCCGACTTCATCGCAGCGATCCGTTCCTCCTTCGCGCGACGGTCGAAATAGGCTGAATTATCTTCCATGCACGCCCCGTACTGGCCGCTAGTCGTGCGGCCGATACTTATCCACATAGCAGATAATTCGGCGTGATTCCGGCAACTTCGATCAAGATGAATCACTCGCTGCGGATATTGAGACAGATCAAGTCCTCGGGCCGCGATCGGGGCGGCTGCTGCGACAGTCCTACCGAGGCGGCTCGTCAGGCGGCGATGTCGTAGGGCTGGATCTCACCCGAGAGATAGAGGTGCCGTGCCTTGGTCCGCGAGAGCTTGCCCGAGCTGGTGCGCGGCAAGGTGCGCGGCGGGACCAACTCGACGACCGGCGTGATGCCGGTAATCGCGCGAACCCGCTCGCGGATGTCGTCGCGCAGCTTGCCCCGCTCCTCGGGGTCAGACACGCGGCAATGGACGAGCACCGCCGGAGTTTCCTCGCCCGACGGGCCGGTGATGGCGAAGGCGGCGATGTCGCCGGACTTGAAACCGGGCAGCTGCTCGACCGCCCATTCGATGTCCTGCGGCCAGTGGTTGCGCCCGTTGATGATGATCATGTCCTTGGCGCGGCCGACGATGAAGATGTAGCCCTTGGACATGTAGCCCATGTCGCCGGTGTCGAGCCAACCGTCGGCGCTGAGGCACGCGCGGGTCGACTCCTCGTCGCGGAAATAGCTGTGCATCACCGAGGTGCCGCGGACATAGACCTTGCCGATGCCGCGTTCGGGCAGGATCTCGTCCGAGGCGCCGCGGATCTCGATGTGCATGCCGGCGACCGGCTTGCCGCAATTGACCACGGCGCGGTAGCGGCGCGGCCGCTCCTCGTCGTCGGGCTCGCCGCCCGAGAGCTCGTTCTCCTCGACCAGCTCGAGCCGAATGCCTTCGCCCGGCGGCATCAGCGACACCGCGAGGGTCGCCTCGGCGAGGCCGTAGCTGGGGCAGAAGGCGCTCGCCTCGAAGCCCGCCTCGGCGAAGCTGTCGACGAACGCCTGCATGACGTCTGGGCGGATCATGTCGGCGCCGTTGCCGGCGATCCGCCAGCGCGACAGGTCGAAGCGGTCCTCGGCGCGGGTCTGCGAGCTCATCCGCCGCGAGCAGATGTCGTAGCCGAAGGTCGGCGAATAGCTGACGCTCGTCCCGGGGTTGCGGGTGATCATGTCGAGCCAGGCGAGGGGACGGCGGGCGAAATCCTCGGTCTTCAGATAGTCGACCGTCATCTGCATCGCGACCGGCGAGAGCAGGCAGCCGACCAGGCCCATGTCATGGTACCAGGGAAGCCAGGAAATGACCCGGTCGGTCTCGACCACCTGAAGGCCGAAGCCGTGGCCGTGGAGGTTCTGGAGAAGCTGCCGATGGGTGACGGCGACCCCGTGGGGGAAGCGCGTCGAGCCGCTCGAATATTGCAGATAGGCGATGTCGTCCGGACTGGCGGAGGGAAGCTCGGCGTCCGATTGTGCGAGCGCCGCAAAGCTCTCCCAGGCACGGGCGTCGATCTTGCGCTTGGCGGCGGCGGCCCGGGCCATGTCGGCGAGCTCGGCGGGGAACAGGAACAGTGCGGGATCGCAGCTGTCGAGCTGGATCGAGAGCTGGTCGACATAAGCGTCGCGGCCGCCGAAGCTGGTCGGCAGCGGAAGCGGCACCGGCCAGGCACCGGCATAGACCGCGCCGAAGAAGCAGGCGGCGAAATCGGGCCCGGTCTCGGCGATCAGCGCGACGCGGTCCCCCGGCGCGATACCGAGGCCGATGAACCTGCGGGCGTGGGCCAGCGCGTCGTCGCGCATGCGCGCAAAGGGATAGGCTTCGGCGAGATTGCCGCGCGCGTCGTGGAAATTGACTCCGCGAACGCCGCGGGCGGCATAATCGAGCGCTTCGCCGAGCGTGTCGAAATCCGCCAGGCGGCGCGGCAAATCGTCGAGCGTCGGCGTGGCGCCGGCCGGCGCAAGCCCTTCATCCACTGAGGCATTGCGATCGAGCAAGCCGTCCCCTCCACATGATCCAAGCATTTGCCGCCGTCCCCAGGCAGCGCTGTTCCTGATGGTCGGGAAACGTGGCACAAAAACGGCGCAATGGCACCCCCACGCAGGCAGCGCGCGGCTCCGCCGCTCGACGAGAAGAGGCTGAACGAGCTCGCGCTGCG
>DASUXP010000280.1:0-10226 GCA_036377835.1 Sphingomicrobium sp.
TGCCCATTCCGACGGCGAGCGGCGGAAGCGCGCCGCGCTTGGAGGCGCGGAGCAGCTCGTCGATGATGACGACGACGACGCCGATCCCGGCGCCGATGCCGATCAGCCCCCAGTCGAGGTTGCCGCCGAGCACGCCCTGCGCGATCGCCGAGATGAGCTGCGCCTGCGGGGCGGCGAGCGCGGTGATCCCGGCTCCGGGCACGCCCTGGAAGCCGAAGGCGGTGTTGAGCAGGTCGAGGATCGGCGGGATCACCAGCGAGCCGAACACCACGCCGAGGACCAGCGCGACCTGCTGCCGCCAGGGCGTGGCCTCAACCAGTTGGCCGGTCTTCAAGTCCTGGAGGTTATTGTTGGAGATGGTCGCGACGCCGAACACGACGGCGGTGACGAACAAGGCGAAGGCGACGAGGCTCTTGGTCGCATCGCCGGTAACGCCCGGGAAGAGCAAAGCGAGGATCAGCGCGATGCCGACGACGGATAGGATGCCGACGCCGGAGATCGGGCTGTTCGACGCCCCGATCAGGCCCGCCATGTAGCCGCAGACTGCGGCGATGATCACGCCCGCGATGAGGATGTAAATGATGCTCGAGAAAATGGTGACGCCGGGATTGGCGGCGATCGGGTCACTGCTGGCGAAGGCGTAGAGCAGCAGGCCGATGGGGATCATCGAGAGGAGGATGGTCCCGCCGACGATGCCAATGGGAAGGTCGCGCTCGGTCAGCGGGAGCGCTTCGCCCCTGCCCGCCTTGCGCTCGGCGTTGGCGGCGAGCGCCGAACGAACTCCGCCGACGATCGGCCCGAGGATGCGCAGCAAGGTCCAGATCGCGGCGACGCCGATAGTGCCGGCGCCGACGAAGCGCACCTTGTTGACGAACACGTCGCCGACGAAATCGTCGAGGCTGGTGCCGAGCGGGATGGCGCCGGCGAGCGAGGTGTAGTGGGGGACCAGATAGGCCCAGCTGATCAGAAGCCCGATGAACATGGCGATGCCAACCGACAGGCCGACGAGGTGGCCGACGCCGATCAGCGCCAGCGAGAGACTCGCCGACACCTGCGTGGCGCCGCTCCCGGCGCGGAAGCTCCTGGCGGCGGCGTTGGAGATGATCCCGGTCGCCGCGAGCAGCGAATAAGCGGCCGCAGCGACCGAGCTGACGACGATCATCACCAGTCCGCGGCGGTTCTCCTCGGCGCCGCCGACGCCCGCCCCGACCTTCAGCACCTCCGCAGCGGCGACGCCCTCCGGGTACGGCAGGTCGGAGCCGGTGACCATCGCCCGGCGCAGCGGCACCGAATACATGACGCCGAGAATCCCGCCGATGCCGATCACTGCGACCGACAGCCAGTACGGGAAGTTCGTCCACCAGCCGACCATGATCAGGCCGGGAAGGACGAAGATGATCGCCGACAAGGTTCCCGCGGCCGACGCGATCGTCTGGACGATGTTGTTTTCCTGGATCGTCGAATCGCGGAAGAACTTGAGCACCGCCATCGATATCACCGCGGCCGGGATCGAGGTCGCGAAGGTCAGGCCGATCTTGAGGCCGAGATAGACGTTGGCTGCGGTGAACACGACGGTGATGAGCGCGCCGAGGACGATTCCCCGGATCGTCAGCTCCTTGATGTCCGCGCCCGCGCGCATGGCTCTCGCCTCGGTGGCCATCAACTCTCCCCTTCCAAAGTTCAGTCGCCGGCGGCGGGCGCCGGAGTCGAGTGGCGGCGAATCGCCCGCCATTGCCCGTCCTCGAGCACCCAGACGTCGGTTAGCAGGACGCAGTCCTCGATGATCCGGTTGAGATATTTCAGGCGCCAGCGCGCGTGCACCGTGCCGACCATCACCTGGTCGAGGCTGGTCGCGTCGCGCACCTCGAGCTCGATCGCGACCACGTCGCGGCGCTGGATGGCGTCGAGCCATTCGTCGCGCCCCATGATGAACGGGCCGGTCGAGCGCGTTCCGATGAGGACGAAATCGGGGTGCACCAGCGCGCGCAGCTTCTCCATGTCCTTGCTGCACAGGGCGTCGCGCCATTCGCGCTCGAGCCCCTCGATCAGCTGGCGGTTCTTATCGGCCATTGTCGGCCCTGACGAAGCGAACCTTCGTGTCGTAGCGATGAAGGATCAGGTCCTTTCCCTCGAGCGACAGCGCCTCGCCGCGGAAGGCGGCCTTGCCGACGTCGTTGGGGTGGAAGCGGAACAGCAGCCGGTGCCCGCGTGAGGGATCGAGGCGGACGGCGCCGCCGGGTGTCCCGTAAACGGGAACGAGCGGCTCGATCGAGGTCAGGATGCGGCCGCCGGAATCGACCCGCCCGCCGCCCTCGGTCGTGACCAGCCCTTTGTCGGGGACGCCCTGGGCCGTCGCTAGGGCATCGACCCGGCCATTCCAGTTGAAGCCTTTTTCGAAGGTCATCCAAACTTGGCCTTTGGGCGCCATGTCGTCGCGAACCAGCTCGAAGGCCGGCGCTTTGGGCATCGGCTCGCTGGTCAGGCGGACAGTCCGCCCGTCATAGGTCCACTTGCCTTCGGCTTCCTCGGACGCCGCGCCATATTCGAGCGCGTAGCGGAAGCGTCCATCGGCGCGGAGCTCGAGGCCGCCGCCGACCTCCATCGTGCGGATCTCGTAGAGCCCGGCCACGGACTGCGGGTTCGTTCCGACCGGAGCAGCGCCGAGCAGCAGAGCCGAGAGAATCACGAACATGTGGGTTCCTGTTGCACTCCGCCGCCACCCTTAGACGCGATACGGCCATACCGACAATTCCCGTCGCATCACGGGACGCAACGCAGGGATGGACGCGTTCACCTGCGCGCCTTAGGTTTCGAGTCCGACGTTTGCCAACGAGCAATGCCGACACGGGGGATTCGCCATGTCCGACAACAACCAGCCCGCCGAGCAAGTTGACGTAACCAAGGAGTGGCGTGCCACCCACGGCCAGAAGTCCGCCGCGACGCGGCTTCGAATCTTCGCCGCGCTGGCCTGGGTCGTGGCGATCGGCGCCGAGATCGCCGGGATCGTCCTGCTGCGCCAGCACAAGTTCGACCATGGAAACCTCCCGCTCCTCATCGGCCTTTTGGTTGGCATCGCGGTGTTCGCGATCGCCGGCAGCCTCATGTGGAAGGCGGCCAACAAGCATGATCCGGCGAGCAAGGCGGACAGCGCGAGGTTCTTCTTCCAGAACCAGCTCGGCGCGATCATCACGGTGATCGCCTTCCTGCCGCTCATTGTCCTCATCTTCATGGACAAGGACATGGACCCGAAGAACAAGAAGATCGCCGGCGGCATCGGCGTGGTCCTCGCCGCCGCGGCGACCTTGATCGGGATCGACTTCAACCCGCCGTCCGTCGAGCAGTACACCGAGGACATGAACAAGTGCGCGGCCGAAATCAAAGCCGGCCAGCCGACCAAGGACTGCTCGCCCGAGGTCGCGGAGCAGGCGCAGGCGATCGCCCGCGACTCGAAAACGGTGGCCGAGGCGACGCGAAGCGACGCCAATCCGAACGGCCTCGACGTCGTCTACTGGATCGCTCCGGAGAACGGCGCCAAGAAGTCGACGACGCCGCACGTGTTCCACATTTGCGCGAACGTCAGTCCGCTGCGCGGCAAGACGGTCAATAACGGCTCGGTGACCCAGGCCTATTCCGAGAACGCGACGCGCATCACCAAGCAGATTCCGATGGAGCAGAAGCAGTGCGGCTTCGCTGCCCCGGCGGCGGACAAGCCGGCGGCCGCGGCGGCAGGCTGATGATCGGCGGGCCTAGCGCCCGCTGATGTCGACTCCGACGAAGCCTTCTGGAGCGTTGCCGCGCTTGATCAGCAGGAGGACGCTGGTGCGGCCGGCGCGGCGGGTCGCTTCGACCGCTGCAACGACCTGCGCAGGAGTGGTCACCAGCTGGTTGTTCACCGAGATGATGAGGTCGCCGCGTTGCAGGCCCTCATCCGACGCATCGCTGTTCGGATCGACGGCGGTGATAATCACGCCGTGCGCGTTGGGCGGAAGGTTGCCGGCGCGAGCGAGGTCCGGAGTAAGCGGCGCCAGCGACAGGCCGAGCGTGCGCTGCGGAGCGACCGGCGCGGGCGTGGTGGTGCCTTCCTCGGTCGCGGTGCCGCCCGCCTGCTGGGCGAGTTGCTCCTCGGTGGGCCGCTCGCCGACCGTGACGTTCACCGTCTGCCGGCGGCCGCCGCGGACAACCTCGAGCGGGACTCGCGAACCGACCTGGGTGTTGGCGATCAGGTAAGAAACCGTCTGGTCCGGAGTCACCTGCTCGCCGTTGACCTTGACGATAACGTCGCCCTGCTGGAGCCCGGCGCGCGCGCCGGGGCCGCCGGGAACCACCGTGCGCACGATCTCGCCGGTGTCCTTGGGCAGCCCGAGGGACGGCGCGATGTCCTCGTCGAGGGGCTGGAGGCCGACACCGAGATAGCCTCGCTGCGGGCGCTGGCCCTTCATCAGGGCGTCGATCACCGGCTTGGCGAGCTCGGCGGGGATGGCGAGCCCGATGCCGACCGAAGCGCCGGTCGGCGAAATGAGCGCGGAATTGATGCCGATGACGTTGCCGTTGAGGTCGAACATCGGGCCGCCGCTGTTGCCCATGTTGATCGACGCATCGGTCTGAATGTAGCGGTCGTAGGCGCCGCGGCCGGTGATCCCGCGGTGGAGCGCGGAGATGATCCCCGCCGTGACCGTGCCGCCGAGGCCATAGGGATTGCCGATCGCCAGCACCCAGTCGCCGACCCGCGCCTTGGTGCTGTCGCCCCATTGCACGAACGGCAGGTTGCGGCCTTCGATCTTCAGCAGCGCGAGGTCGGACGTGTCGTCGCGGCCGACGATGCGCGCCGGATATTCCTTGCGGTCGACGGTGGTGACGGTGATCGAATCGACCACGCCGGTGCCGTTGACGCCCTGGATCAAGTGGTTGTTGGTGACAATGTAGCCGTCGGGCGAGACGATGAAGCCGGAGCCGAGCGAGCCCGCCTCCCGGGTGCGCGGCTGGCCCTGGTCGCCGCCCCCACTCTCGGGGCCGACCGGTCCGCCGAAGCGGCGAAAGAATTCCTCGAAGGGGTCGGTCTGGGTACGGACCGGCACGCGCTGCTTGGTCGAGATGTTGACCACCGCCGGCTGCAGCCGCGCGGCGAGGTCGGCAAAGCTCATCGGGGCGCCGGGGCGCGGGGAAAGGGCGGAGGGTGCGTTCTGGGCGACCTGGGCGCCCGCCTGCCCGGTGACGAGGGAGAAGGTGCTCCCCCCGATGAGCAGTGCCATTGCGACCCCGTAGGCGTAGCGCACTTTTCCAGACTCCTTCGAAATCATGGATACTCCATCAATCCTCGTGAGACGCAAGGCGGCTAATCCCCCGCGCCGATGAACGGCTTTTGAACGGCAATGTTCAGCGCGAACGTCCAGAAAATTCCTTCAAATAGTCGTTTTGCGGCGACAGAACGACGGTCGTGCCCGCCGGTGGCTTGCCGCCGGGCTCGCCGACGAAGGTCGCGCGATAGCTCTGCATCGCCCGGTAGAAATCGTAGAATTGGGGGTCCTTGCCGAAGCTCGCGGCATAGGTCCGGGCCGCTTCCGCGTCGGCTTCGGCCTGGATGATCTGCGCCTGCTTGTTGCCCTGGGCACGGATCGAGCGCGCTTCCTGCTCGCGCGCCGAGCGCATCCGCTGGAAGGCGGATTCGAGCGGGGTGCCGGTCGGAAGGTCGGTCTTCTTGATGCGCACGTCGACGATCTCGACTCCGTATTGGCTGGCGATCCGGTTGAGGTTGGTGCGGACGCTCTCCATGATCCCCTGCCGCTCGGGCGAGAGAAGCGCCGCGAACGACACCTTGCCGAGCTCGTTGCGGACCTCGGAGCCGAGGATCGGGCGGAGCTGCTGCCGCAGCTGTTCCTCGCTCCGCGCGCGGATGAACATCAGCAGCGGATTGACGATCCGGTAGCGCGCGAAAGCGTCGACCTGAAGGCGGCGCTGGTCGGTCGACAGCACCTGTTGCGGCTGCATGTCGACGTCGAGCACGCGCTTGTCGATCCACACGACCTGCTCGGCGATCGGGATGCGCCAGTTGATTCCGGCGCCCTCGCCGCCGATCGGCCTGCCCTCGCGATACTGGTTATAGACGCGCACCGGCTTGCCGAAGCGGACCACCACGGCCTGCTTGGTCTCGGGGATGATTGGGAAGCTGCTCAGCAGGAGCAGAAGCACGAAGATCCCGACGACCGCAGAGAGGATCGGTCGCGCGCGGATGAAGGCGATCATTGGCCGCCTCCCTGCTGCTGCCGCTGTTGCTCCCGCTGGACCTGGGGCAGCGGCAGGTACGGCGTCACGCCGGGCGCTTCGACGATCGTCTTGTCCACCTTCGAGAGCACCTGCTCCATCGTCTCGTAATACATGCGCCGCCGGGTGACGTCGGGCGCGAGCCTGTATTGCTCATAGACCTTGTCGAACGCGGTCGCCTCGCCCTGCGCCTTGGCGGTGAGCTGGAGCGCGTAGGCGCGCGCCTGGTTGATGTAGGATTGGGCGTCCTGCTGCGCCGCGGTGACTTCCTTGAAGGCATCGTTCACCGCGTCGGGCGGGTCGGCCTGCTTGATCGCGATGCCTTGGATCTGGATGCCCGAGCCATAAGCGTCGAGGATGCGCTGCATCGTCTCCTGCACCTGGGTTTCGATCTCCGCGCGCTTGTCGCCCATCGCGTCGTTGAGCGTCACCCGGCTGATCACCGCGCGCATCGCGCTTTCGGCGACCTGGCGGATGGTCTCGTCAGGCTGCGCCAGCTGGAACAGGTAGAGCTCGGGCGCGCGGATGTTCCAGCGCACCGAATAAGCGAGGTCGATGAGGTTCTGGTCGCCGGTGAGCATCAGGTCCTCGCTCTCGCCCGAACCCATGTCCGCGACCTGGATGTTCTCGACGTCGATCTTGCGCACTCGGTCGATCGGGCTGGGGAGGGTGAAGCCGATGCCCGGCCCCAGGGTGTAGCTGTAACGGCCGAAACGGGTGACCACGCCGCGCTGGCCTGGCGCGATCGAATGGGTCGAGGTGAAGACCAGCCAGGCGAGCACGAGGGCGATGATCGCCCACGCAATGATCCCGCGGCTCGGCTGGCCGCCGCCCCCGCCGCCGAACCGCGCGCGGCCGCGGCGCAGGAGGTCCTCGAGCGACGGCGTCTCACCGGCCGGCGCAAGGCCGCCGCGGCGCCGCTTGGGCGGCTCTCCCCACGGCCCCGAACCGCCGCCGTCGGTGTTCGGCGGCTCGTCGTCCCCACCGCCGCCGGTCGGCCCCCAGGGTCCCTTGTTGTCGTTGAACAGGCCGAGCGCGCGGGCGCCCAGCCCCGAAAAGATGGTCATGGGCGTAACTATAGGGACGCCCAGCGACGAAAAACAGTGGCAAGCGGCGGCGGCGCTCCTATCTGCCTTTGGGCATGGCCAGCGCCGACGACACCCTCGCCACGCTCCCGCACGCGGAGCGCATCCGCTCGCGCAAGCTTTCCGGCGGCGTCGCGACGATCATCGCGGACGCAACCGGCCTGTCCAAGGGCGACGCCGACCGGCTCGAGCAAGACCTCCGCGCCGCCGCGCTCGCGGTTCCCCACGTCACCGAGGCGCGCGTGGCCATGACCGCGACGCAGCCGCAGCGCACGCTGATCGCCATCGGCAGCGGCAAGGGCGGCGTCGGCAAATCGACCGTAGCGGCCAATCTCGCGGTGGCGTTGGCGCGGATGGGCAAGACCGTCGGCCTGGTCGATGCCGACGTCTACGGCCCCTCGCAGCCGACACTGCTCGGCAGCGACTCCAGGCCGACCGCCGAAGGCGAGCAGCTGGTGCCGGTCGAGGCGCATGGGGTGAAGTTCCTTTCGCTCGGCCACCTCGTCTCGCCGGGGCATGCGCTCGCCTGGCGGGGGCCGATGGCGACCGGAGCGCTGGCCAAGCTGATGGAAGCCGACTGGGGCGACGCCGAGCTGTTGCTGGTCGACCTGCCGCCCGGCACCGGCGATGTCCAGCTGTCGCTGATCCAGCGCTCGCGGCCGGCCGGCGCGGTGATCGTCTCCACGCCGCAGGACCTGTCGCTGATCGACGCCCGGCGCGCGGTCGACCTGTTCAACAAGATGAGCGTCCCTGTGCTCGGCATCATCGAGAACATGGCCACCTACACCTGCCCCCATTGCGGGGAGCCTTCGCACCCGTTCGGGACCGGCGGCGCCGAAGCTGCCGCAGAGGAGATGGGCGTCCCCTTCCTCGGGCGTCTGCCGCTGTCGCTCACCATCCGCGAGGGGTCGGACGCGGGCCGTCCGCCGGCGGCTTCCGACAAACCGGAAGCGAAGGCTTTTGGCGAGCTCGCGCGCAAACTGCTCGAAACGCTGGAAACACCGGTCCACTAAGCCGTTATTGGCGCATGCCGCTCACCCGCGACGAAGACATTGCCGAGCTTCTGACCAGCGCGCGAACAATCGCGGTTATCGGGGCTTCGGACCGGCCGGATCGCCCCTCCTACGGAGTGATGAGGTTCCTCCAGGACCACGGCTATCGCGTGTTCCCGGTCAACCCGCAGATCACCGGCGAGCATGTGCTGGGCGAGTATGTGTGGCGCGAACTGGCGCAGATCGGCGTCCCGATCGACATCGTCGACATTTTCCGTCGGCCCCAGGCGGCTGCGGAGGCGGTCGAGCAGGCGATTTTCGTCGGCGCGAAGGCGGTGTGGATGCAGATCGGGGTGATCAACGAGGAAGCGGCGGCGAAAGCGGAAACGGCCGGGCTGAAAGTCGTGATGGACCGCTGCCCCAAGATCGACATCCCGCGGCTGGGTCTGGCCCCCCTCCCCCTGGGAGAGGGAGGGAGCCGCGAAGCGGCGCAAAGGTGAGGGATGTGAGGAATTGATGGCGCCACACCCCTCACCCCGCTCGCGCTGAGCGCGAGTCGACCCTCTCCCTCAGGGGAGAGGGTTAGGCCGCGCCCACGGTCATCTCCGGCACCAGGATCGTCGGCGCGTCGGTGCCGCGGCGGAACTCGAGGTCGGAGGCGGGCTCGAGCGTGGCGAACATGTCGACGAGGTTCGACGCGATCGTGATTTCCGCCACCGGCTCGGCGATGGCGCCGCCGCGGACCATGAAGCCGACCGCGCCGCGGCTATAGTCGCCCGTCACCGGGTTCACGCCCTGACCGATCAGCTCGACGATCAGCACCGCTTCGGGGAAGGCGGCGAGCAGCTCCTCGCGGCTGCGAACGCCGGCTTCCATGTAGAAATTGCTCGGGCTTGCGCTCGGCGCGCCGCCGACGCCGCGCGCGGCATGGCCGGTGGGGGCCATGCCGAGCTGGCGTGCCGACGCGCTTTCCGCGATCCAGCCTGTGAGCATGCCGCCCGAGACCAGCTCCTGCCTGCGGACTCGCACGCCCTCCGCGTCGAACGGGCGCGAACGCAGCCCGCGCCGGCGGAGCGGATCATCGACGATGGTCACTCCTGGCGCGAACACCTGCTCGCCGAGCTTGTCCTGGAGGAAGCTGGTCTTGCGCGCGACCGAGGAGCCGCTGATCGCCCCGGCGAGATGGCCGAGCAGGCCGGCGGAGACGCGGGGATCGAACAATACCGGATATTTGCCGGGCCTGGGCCGCGTCGGGTTGAGCCGGGCAACGGCGCGCTCGCCGGCGCGACGGCCGATCTCGGACGGCGGATCGAGATCCTCGAGATGGCGCGCGCCGTTCCAGTCGTGGTCGCGCTGCATGGTGGCGCCCTCCCCGGCGACGACGGTCGCCGAGCAGCTGTGACCGGTCGTGCGATAGGCGCCGGAGAAGCCGCCGGACGTGGCGAGCGCGAGGGTCGAGGCCGACGCGCTCGCGCCGGCCCCGCTCGAATTGGTGACGCCGGGAACCGCAAGCGCCGCCGTCTCCGCCTCGAGCGCGCGGGCCCGGAGCTCGGCCGGGTCGGGTTCGCGCGGGTCGACGCCGTCGAGCGACGGCAGATCGCCGCGGTGCAGCAGCTCGGGCGGGGCGAGGCCGGCGTAGGGATCGTCGGGCGCCTCGCGCGCCATGGCGAGGCACCGCTCGACCAGGATCCCGAGCGCCTCGTCGGACAAATCGGAGGAGGCGACCGTCGCCGAGCGCTGCCCGTCGAACAGCCTCAGGCCGATGCCGTCGCCTTCGGAGCGGCTGACATCCTCGAGCTCGCCGAGGCGGACCTGCACGCCCGACGAGCGGTCGGCGACATAGAGCGCATCGGCGGCGGTCGCGCCGGCGGCGATGCCGCGCTCGACGAGC
>DASUXP010000281.1:0-3641 GCA_036377835.1 Sphingomicrobium sp.
CGATCGGCATAGGTGGACATGGGCTAACTCCCTTGCCGCCGAGCTAGTCCTTCGCGCGCCATTGTTAAAGAGGCGTGCGGTTGGCTTACGCCGAGCTTCAGCTATGATCGGCGGCGCGTAACTGTTTGGGGGAACGGGGGAATGACTTTCACGCGATCGCTTATCGGCGCCGCAGCGTCGGTCGTTGCAGCTGCTTTTGCCGCAGCACCGGCCTGGTCTCAATCGGCGGCGACGGCCACCAAGCCGGCAACGGCGCCGATGGACATCACCAAGGAAGAGCGGGCGGCGCTGCTGCCCGTCCAGCAGGCGATCAAGGCGCAGGACTGGGCCGCCGCGAAGGCAGCGCTTCCCGCTGCGGTCCAGGCGGCACGGAGCCCGGACGCGCAATATGCTGTCGGGCGATTCGAGCTCGAAATCGGTCTCGGGGCGAATAACGTGGCGATGCAGGCGCGCGGTCTCGACCACCTGATTGCAAGCGGACGGGTCCCAGCGACGGACTTGCCCGTAATCTATCGCAACCGCGCGGTGCTCGCCAACAACGCCGGGGACAAGCGCGGCGCCGAAACGGCGTTCGCGAAGGTGGTGGCGCTGACTCCGCGCGATCCGGAAGCGCTCGTGAGCCTGGCGCAAGTGAAAAAGGATTTAAACAAGCTGCCGGAAGCGGTCGAGCTGATGCAGCGCGCGATCGACATCAAGCGCGCCGCCGGCACGCCCGTCGACGAGACATGGTACAAATATACGCTGAAGCTCGCTTATGATGGCCGCAGCGATGCCCGTCTCCGCCAGGCGGCCCAGACCCTCAGCCGCCAGCTCATCGCGGTGTATCCGACCAAGGACAATTGGCGCGACGCGCTGCTGATCCTCCGCGACACCGCCGGGCTGGATGCGGCGGCGGAGCTCGACCTGCTGCGCCTGATGCGGGCGAGCGGCGCGCTGGCCGGCGAGCGCGACTGGTACGACCTCGCCCAGGGCCTCGCCACCGCCGGCAATTATGCGGAGGCCAAAGCGGTGCTCGACGACGGGATCGCCAAGGGTTCAATCGACCCCAAGAAAGCCGCGTTCGCCGAGCTTCTCGGCGCCGTCGGTGCCCGCCTCGGCGGGGCGCGCGAGGCGCTAAGCGGCGATGAAGCCAAGGCGATGGCAGCGGCGAACGGGGCGCTCGCTCTCAAGGCCGGCGATGCCTGGGAGGGCCATGGCGACCACGCCAGGGCGATCGCCTTGTACCGCGTCGCGCTTCGCAAGGGCGGAGTCGATCCCGACGCCGTCAACACGCACCTTGCGGTGGCCCTGCTCGCTTCCGGCGACCGGGCGGGTGCGGAATCCTTGTTCAAGTCGCTCAAGGGTTCGCGCAAGGAGCTCGGCGCCTTTTGGGTGCTGTGGCTCCACAAATCCTGACGGCTCCGCGCGCCGGGGACGGCGTGGCCGGACGCAGTTACTTGCCTATGTCGGGGTTCAGCGCCCTGGCTTTCGCCATGTCGGTCTTGGCGGCCGCGGTCCGGCCGAGGTGCCGCTCCGCCACGCTGCGCAGATAATAAGCCGGTGCGAGGTCGGGGTTGAGGCGGATCGCCTCGTCATAGTCCTCGATCGCCCGCGCATATTTGCCTTCGGAATCATAGGTCAGGCCGCGATTATGAAAGGCCGGCGCATATTTGGGGTTGAGGCGGATGGCCTGGTCGAAGTCACTCCTCGCTCGCGCGTATTGCTCCTGCCGGGCGTAGATTGCTGAAGGCGACCGCGAGGTCGGACGGCTTCGCTCCTCCCGCCTCGATCATGGCGGTGCATCCGGCCATTTGGTCGCTCGGCGAATAGGCCGGCTCGCTCCCGGCGCAGGCTCGCCTGTTTTGCGGCGTGTCCTGGGCGGCGGCAGGAGCCGCAAGCAAGCCAAGCGCGCCAGCCGCCATCAGAAGCAAGAACCCACGCATCGCAAACCTCCCGTACCGGGATGCTCGGACGATCGGAGGAGCTTAATCAGCCGGCCTTCGAGGCGCAACGTGCCCCCCCGGACGGTCACACCGCCGCTACGCCCTTCCCGTCGCCAATGACCGCGCTAGAAGCGCGGCATGGACAAGCCCCTAAGCCTCCCCTCCCCGCCTCGCGCCGAGCAGCGCCCCTACAGCTACGAGCGCCACGGCGTCACCATCGAGGACCCGTGGCACTGGCTTCGCGATCCCAAATATCCCGAGGTCAGCGACCCCGACGTGCTCGCATATCTCCATGCCGAGAACGATTATTTCGAGGCGTGGGCGAGGCAGCACCGCGGGCTGATCGACACGCTGTTCGAGGAGATGAAGGGGCGGATCAAGGAGGACGACAGCTCGGTCCCGATCAAGGATGGCGACTGGCTCTACTGGTGGGCGTTCCGGCCCAAAGCCGAGTACCGGACCTGGTATCGCAAGCCCGCAGGAGGCGGTGACGAGCAGGTCATCTTCGACGAGCCCGCCGAGGCCGAGGGCAAGGATTATTTCCGGCTGGGCGCGCTCGAGGTCAGTCCCGACGGCAGGCTAGCGGCGATCCTGGTCGATGACGACGGGTCGGAGCGATTCCAGCTCAAGATCCGCGACCTCGCCACGGGCAAGGACATCGAGATGGTGACGGAGGTCGGCATCGGTCAGCCGGTGTGGACCAGCGAATCCGACGGGATCGTCTTCACCGAGGTCAACGAACATTGGCGCAGCTATCGCGCGCGCTACCACCAGCTCGGGCGGCCGACGGAGGAGGATGTCACCATCTACGAGGAGAACGACGAGCTCGGCTTTTCGGTCGGAATCGACAAGTCGAAGGACGAGAGCCTGATCTTCATTGCGACCGGCGACAATGCGACCAGCGAGGTGCGTTTCGTCTCCGCCGCCGACCCGTCGCAGCCGCTGATGCTGATCTCGAGGCGCAAACCGAAGCGCGAATATCATGTCGACGCGGCGCACGGGAAATTGTGGATCCGCACCAACGACGACCATGTGAATTTCCGTCTGGCCGAAGCGGACCCGGCGAACCCGGAGCAGTGGCGTACGGTGATCCCCGGGTCCGACCGGGTCTATCTGACAGACGTTACCTCGTACCGCGACCATCTCGCGATCAGCAGCCGCGTCGACGGCCTCGACCAGCTGGTGCTGCGCACCTACGCCGGCGAGGAAACGCGCATTCCCTTCGCCGAGGCGAGCTACAGCTCGATGTTCCACGGCAACCCGGAGTTCGCTCCGGAGAGCTACCGCCTCGGCTATTCGTCGATGGTCACGCCGCTGACGGTCTATGACTATCACCCGGCGAGCGACGCGCTCGAGGTGCGCAAGGTGCAGGAGATCCCGTCGGGCTACGACGCCTCGCAATATACGACCGAGCGGCTGATGGTCCCGGCCCGCGATGGCAAGCAGGTCCCGGTCTCGGTCGTCTACCGCAAGGATTTCCCCAAGGACGGCAGCGGCAAGCTCTTCCTCTACGGCTACGGCGCCTACGGCCTCGCCATCCCGCCGGCGTTCAATACCAACCGGATCAGCCTGCTCGACCGCGGCTGGGCCTGCGCGATCGCCCATATCCGCGGCGGCGACGATCTCGGCCACCAATGGTATCTCGACGGCAAGCTGGAGAAGCGCGCCAACACGTTCAACGACTTCGTCGACGTGGCGAAGGGTCTGGTCGACCTCGGC
>DASUXP010000282.1:0-6188 GCA_036377835.1 Sphingomicrobium sp.
GTGAGCAAAGCACGGAAGGCGTTGTAGCCGCCGGTGCCGGGATGGAAGGCATGGAAGAAGAGCTGGGGCCGGCCGTCGAGCCCAGGCGCGACCGACGCATGGCCCGGCGCCGTCCACTCGCGGGTCGAACGGAGCAGGGGCTCGCCCTGCTTTACGTAAGGTCCGAGCGGGTGATCCGCGACGGCGACGCCAATGCCGTAGGCTGGGGTGGAGAAGTCGTTGCCGGCGTAGAACATCCAGTAGCGGCCGCGCTGACAGGTGACGAACGGGCCTTCGATGAGATGGCCTTCCCAGTCGAGGTCGTTGGAAAGCACGATGCGGTCCTCGCCGACCGAGCGGCCGTCTGCGGCGAGCGGGGCGCCGCGGATCGGGGTGGTCATAGCGTCGAGGATCGCTCCGGCGAGGCCATAATCGACCAGTGCCTGCTTGACCCGCTCCCAATTGGCGAGCGCCGCTTCGATCAGCGGCTGCATAAGGAAGAAGCGCTCCATCGGCCGGCGCTCATTGGCCCAGCCGACGATTGCAGCGGAGAAAGCGGCGGTGCGCCGGTCCTGCTCGGCGGCGAACAGCCGCTCGATCAGCTCCGGGCGATCGCGCAGCAACATCGCAAGCGGCCGCGGCCAGATGCTGTTGCGGTCGTCTTTCCAGAACAGCCACGTCGTTCCGTCCCGATCGACGAATAAATGGCTGTCGATGACTCCGCCGCTCACCCGGCCGTGGGGAACGCCGGTCGTGTTGATCGGCTTGCCGGTGACCAGGGGTGCGCCATTGTCGATCCACGGCCCCTCGGGGGCGGCGCTCCGCGCGAGGCCGATGGCGAGCGCGTTGGAGCGCTGGCGGGCGGTGAAGCAGAGCCAATATTCGTCGCGGACGCGCGACATTTCCGGCGCCCAAAAATCGGCGACCGTGCGGCCCCTCGCGGCCCAGCAGGGCTGGTCGCCGCCTTCGGGAAAAACGAAGCCGCGCGGCTCCCAATGCTCGAGGTCGCCCGAATGGAGCAGCGGGAAGGCATCGGGCGCGTCGTTCGAGGTGGCGACCAGGTAATAGCCCTCGTCGGTCTTCAGCACCGCCGGGTCGCCGTAGCCGACGAGGATCTGCGGATGGATGTTCTCGGTCAGGAGCGGGTGCCAGCGGATCGCCGCTTCAGGGTGCTCGACAGGGTCGGCGAAGAGGTGTGGCAAGCGCGTCCCGAAGTCCCCGGCAAGCTCGGCGAAGAAGGCCGCATATTGCTGCTGCTCGTTGCCGGGGAGCAGATACCGCCGATCCTCGCCCGAGGAGGCGCGCACCGCGATGATCCGCTGCTCGCCCTCGTCGGACGCGGATACGGTGAATGACAGGGTGTCGGTCAGCGGATCGGCCGGCATTCGGTGTAAATGCACAAAGGCGTGGCTGGATGCCCCGCGTGGATTCGAACCACGATTGACGGAGTCAGAGTCCGTAGTCTTACCATTAGACGACGGGGCAGCGGCCAGGCCGACAGTGCGCGCGAGATAGAAATGCCCCCTGCCGCTGTCAACGCCGCGACGGCCAAGCGCTTGCCCTCAACCGTCAAATTGTGGTTTAACCCCGATCAAGTCAGCCGCCGGACCTCGGCGGTGCAGGACAGAAACGGGCGTGTTCATGGCGCAGGGTGTCGCCAGTGCGCCGGCCCTGCTGCAGGGGCATCGCGAGCAGGGCGGGCCATCGAAACCGGGACCTCGGCCGAGGCGAGAGTCGAATCGCCACACCTATGGCGCGATCGATCTCGGCACCAACAACTGCCGCCTGCTGGTTGCCCGCCCCAACGAGGGCGGATTCAGCGTCATCGACGCTTTTTCGCGCATCGTCCGTCTCGGCGAGGGTCTGTCGCAGACGGGCAAGCTTTCCGACGAGGCCATGGACCGTGCCGTCGGGGCGCTCGCGATCTGCGCCGACAAATTGAGGCGGCGCAACGTCTCGCTCTCCCGCTCGGTCGCGACGGAGGCCTGCCGACGGGCCAAGAACGGCGCCCACTTCGCCGACCGCGTGCGCCACGAGACGGGGATCGTGCTCGACATCATTGAGCCGCAGGAGGAAGCCCGGCTCGCCGTCCTCGGCTGCCACAAGCTTCTGGAGCCGGGCGACGGACCCGCGCTGATTTTCGACATCGGCGGGGGATCGACCGAGCTGGTGCTGGTCGAACAGAGCGATGACGGCCCTCGTATCCGCGCCTGGTGGAGCGCACCGTGGGGTGTGGTGTCACTGACCGAGAGCGAAGGCGCCGATGCGCTCGAGGGTCCCGACCGCATCGCCGCCTATGAGCGGATGCGCGAGCGCGCCCGCCGGGCCTTTGCGCGCTTCGCCGAGATGCTCCCCGAAAAGAAGGACGGCATCCGCCTGCTCGGCACCAGCGGCACCGTCACAACGCTCGCCAGCGTGCACCTGGCACTGCCCTCCTACGATCGCCGCGCAGTCGATGGGTTGCACGTTCCGATCGACGCGATGCGCAAGATCAGCAGCATGATCGCCGGCATGGATTACGAGGAACGGTCGAGCCTGCCGTGCATCGGCAACGAGCGCGCGGACCTGGTCGTTGCCGGATGCGCCATTCTCGAGGCGATCATGGAGATCTGGCCGGCGCGCAATCTGGGCGTCGCCGACCGCGGGATTCGCGAGGGCATCCTGCGCTCGCTGATGGCGAGGGACGGGTGGGTTTTGTGAGCTCTCCCTCTCCCCTTCAGGGGAGAGGGCCGGGGAGAGGGGGACGTTCGCGACTGCCCCTCTCTTCCGCCGCTTCGCGGCTCCTTCTCTTCCCTGAAGGGGAGAGAGTTTGAAGCGCCTGCGCACCGCCAAGGGTCGCAAAGTCTCGTCCACGCGCTGGCTCGAGCGGCAGCTCAACGATCCTTACGTCCGCCGCGCCAAGGCGGAGAATTACCGCAGCCGCGCCGCTTACAAGCTGCTCGAGCTAGACGAGCGGTTCGGCCTGCTGAAGGGGGTGAAGGCGGTCGTCGACCTCGGCATCGCGCCGGGCGGCTGGAGCCAGGTCGTGCGGCGCAAGGCATCGCACGCCAATGTCGTCGGGATCGACCTGCTGCCGACCGATCCAATTGACGGCGTCACCATCCTTGAGATGGACTTCATGGACGAGGACGCGCCCGGCAAGCTCAAGACGGCGCTGGGCGGCTCAGCCGACCTCGTCCTCTCCGACATGGCGGCGAACACCGTCGGCCATCCGCAGACCGATCACCTGCGCACCATGGGCCTGGTCGAGGCGGGGCTCGAATTCGCCCTGGAGGTGCTCCGGCCCGGCGGGGCGTATGTAGCGAAGGTGCTGGCCGGCGGGACCGACAACCAGCTGCTCGCTGCACTGAAGCGCCATTTCGCGACCGTGAAGCACGCCAAGCCGCCGGCGAGCCGCAAGGATTCGAGCGAATGGTACGTGGTCGCGCAGGGGTTCAAGGGCGCGGCCTAGGAGCCGCCGACCTGGACCTCCGGCTGGACCACCCGGATCCGGACCAGCGAGTCATGCTGCGGCGAGGTGCACAGGCTGGCGCGGGCGCTGACCTCAATGCGATCCTTGGTCTTGCGGTGGCGAAGAATGAACTTCACCGGTCGGTCGCAGGCGTCGGCACCGCCGGTCTTGAACCGGTATGTCGCCCGTCGCGGGAGCAGCGCGCTGCCGAACTGGTTGCGGCTCCAGCGGCGGCCGCCGCGCGCCGCTGGCTCCTCGACATAGAAGCCGTCGACCTGGTAGGCGCCGGTCTCATTGACCAGCACCAGGCAGCCAAGCTTCCAGCACAGGTCGCGCTGGCGTTGCTCGAGCCGCATCGAATCGAGCATCGACCTCGCCACGGCTTCGGAGTTGCCGAGCGGGTAGGACGTCTTGGGGAGGATCGTATCGGCTTCCTCCGTTCCGTCGAACGGCGTCGTCGTCTGTGCGTGGCCGGCGAGGGGCAGGGCGAGCAGGGCCGCCCCGAGCAGCGAAGCGAGGCTAGCGCTTCGCCCGCGCATGGGAGATGGCTTCCTTCAACGTCTCGTAGGGCACGGCCGAGTTCATCACGCGGTCGCCGACCACGAACAGGGGCGTCCCGGTCGCGCCGAGCTGCCCCGCGAGCTGGAAGTTGCGCTTGAGCTCCGTCTCGATGGCGGGATCGGATGTCGGCTGCGTTGCAATCCCCGCCGCCTTGGCCGCAACCGCGATCGTCTGCGGCGACGGGCGGCCCGTGGCCCACAGAGTGTCGTGAAACTGGGCGAAACGGCCGGCCTTGCTCGCCTCCAGCGACAGGCGCGCCGCGACCACGCTGTCGGGCCCGAGGATCGGCAGCTCGCGATAGACGACGCGGAGCTTCGGGTCTTCCTTGAGCAGCCGGTCGACGGTCGGGTTGCTCGCCTTGCAATAGGGGCAGGCGTAATCGAAGAACTCGACGATGGTCACGTCGGGCTTGGCGGCACCCTTCCACGAGGTGCCGAACGGAGTCTCGATCGCCGCGCGGTTGGCGTTGAGCACCGGCGCATATTGCGCGTCGCGAAGCGCGTCGGCGGCATCGGCGAGGATTTGAGGATCGGCGAGCATGCCTTGGCGGACGATTCGGCTGCTGATGAGCTGCGGCGCCGCGAACAGCAGCGCTGCCGCAGTCAGGACCGAGCCGATGATGCCCCCCGCGACCGCCGTCCCGAGCGCCGATGGCCGGGGCGCCGATCCTCTCACGTCACTCACTGGTCCGGCTTCTCTTCCCTGTAGCGTTTGTCTTTCTTCGCCAGCTCGGCGCGCGACACCATGGCGATATCCTGTGCGCGAAGATAGTCCGGAGTTCCCGCCGGGATGCCCTTCATCGCCATTTGTGCGCTGGTGAGGGCGAGCTTGGGATTGCCTTCGAGGTTGCTTCGCTCGGCGGTGGCCAGCGCCGCCCGGCCGACGTCGCCTTCGCGGTCGTAGATGATGCCGAGTTGGTACCAGGCGAAGGGGTTTTCATTGTCGCGGCCGACCGCGGCCTTGAGCACCTGCCGCGCCTCGGCGAAATTCTTCGGGTCCTCGGTCGCCACCAGCGCATGGCCGAGCATCGCGGCGATCAGCGGCGCGTCGCCCGAACGCTGGGTCGCTTCGCGCAGCGGAGCGATGGCCTCGGCGGGCTTGCCGCCTTCGAGCAGGATCTGCCCCTGGAGCTCGAGGAAGAAGGGATCGTGCGGCGCGATCTTCAGCAGCGCGTTCGCTTCGGCCATGGCTTTGTCGGGGTAGCCGCCGAGGTGATAGGCATAGGCGCGGGCGTAGTGCGCCGGGACGCTCTGGTCGCTCTCCGGATATTTGCTGACCGCCTGCTTGGGGTTGATGAAGCCGAAGAGCTTCGCCTTGACGCGCTCGAAGCGGGCCTCGAGCTCGGGGTCCGGCGGGCGATTCCATGCGGGATCGGTCATGAACGACTGCTTCAGCGCCTGGATCCGCTCGGAAGAAAGCGGGTGCGTGCGGTCGTAGCTGTCCTTGGCATAGATCGCGAGGCGATATTCCTGGTTCTGGAGCTTGCCGAAGAAGTCGAGCATGCCCTTGCCGCTGACGCCCGCGGCGTGGAGATATTTGACCGCCGCCTGGTCGGCCGTGCTCTCCTGGGCGCGGGTGAAGGCGAGGAACTTGCCCATCGCCGCCTGCTGCCCGGCCATCATGATGCCCATCGCGGCGTCGCCGGCGCCGGCGGCAATGGCCAGCGCGCCGAGCACCATCGTCGCGATCGAGATTCCGGTTGCCTGCTTCGCGCCCTGCTCGAGGCGGATCGAGTGACCGCCGGCGACGTGGCCGAGCTCGTGGGCGATGACGCCCTGGAGCTGGTTCACATTGTCGACGGCGAGGATCAGGCCCGACTGGATGTAGACGTGCTGCCCGGTGGCGACGAAGGCGTTGATCTCCGGGTCGTTCAGCAGGACCACGTCGACGCTGTTGGGGTCGAGGTCGGCCGCCTTGATCAGCGGGCGCGAAATGTCCCTGAACAGCAGTTCCGTTTCCGTGTCGCGGAGCGCCGACGGGCCGCTGCCTTCGTCCTGCGCCGCGGCCGGCTGCCACGCCGACGTGACCAGCAGCAGCGCGAGCATCAGCACGCGCGCGAAGCGGGCAAGCGCGGAGTTCATCGGCCGCGGCTTAGCATTTTTCGGGCTGAACGACGGATGAAATCCGCGCCGGCCTAGCCGAACGTGCGCTGCCACCAGCCGCTGCGGCGGGGTTCGCCATTCTCCTCGTCCGGCGC
>DASUXP010000283.1:0-10128 GCA_036377835.1 Sphingomicrobium sp.
CCAGGCCGATCATGCTCATGGGCCACATGGACGTGGTCGAGGCGAAGCGCGAGGATTCGACCACCGACCCGTTCGTGATGACCGAGCGCGACGGCTATTATTACGGCCGCGGGACCATCGACATGAAGGACGGCATCGTCGGCATCACCCGGGCGATGATCGACCTCAAGCAGGCCGGCTTCAAGCCGAAGCGCGACATCGTCGTCCTGTTCACCGGGGACGAGGAGACCAACGGGATCGGCGCCAAGAAGGGCGCCAGCGAGTGGCTCGAGCTGCTCGGCCACCCGGAATATGGCCTCAACGCCGATGGCGGAGGCGGCGGGGTCAACCCCGACGGTTCGCCGGCCGGCTTCACCATCCAGACCGCGGAAAAGACCTATGCCGGCTACACGCTGACGGTGCGCAACCGCGGCGGGCACTCGTCCAAGCCGCGCAAGGATAATGCGATCTACAGCCTCGCGCACGCGATCGACAAGATCGAGGCCTACCGCTTCCAGCCGATGCTGAACGAGACGACGCGGGCCTATTTCGAGGGCCGGCAGAAGCAGGAAAAGGGGCCGCTCGGCGACGCCATGCGGCGCTGGCTGGCCAACCCCAATGACGGCGAGGCCGCGGACATCGTCGAGGCGAGCGAGAGCGAAGTCGGCCTCACCCGGACGCGCTGCGTTCCGACGCGCCTCTTTGCCGGTCATGCCGACAATGCGCTGCCGCAGCTCGCGACGGCGATGATCAACTGCCGCATCTTCCCCGGAGTCGAGCCCGACGCGATCAAGGCCGAGCTGGAGCGCATCGTCGCCGACCCCGAGGTCGTGGTGACGCGCAACGACGACAATCCGGCGTCGCTCGCCTCGCCGCTGCGGCCCGACGTCATGGCGGCCTATACGAAGGCAGTGCAGGCGCTTCACCCGGGGATGCCGATCTTCCCCGAAATGTCGACCGGGGCAAGCGACGCGCGGCCGTTCCGGGTTGCCGGAATTCCGGTCTATGGCACCAACGGCGGCTGGGTGGTCGTGCCGGTCGATTTCCGCGCGCATGGCAAGGACGAGCGGCTGCCGGTGCAGTCGCTGTACGACAATGTCGTGCATTGGGAATTGATGCTGCGCGACCTCGCCGGCCGATAGGAGTTGTAACGACGATGAAGCGCGTTCTTGCCCTTGTTCTCGGCGCCGCGCTGGCGAGCGCCGCCTCGGCCGCGACCGACCCGCGCACGGTTCCCAGCCAGCTGCCGCCGGCCTGGCAGGCGAAGACGCGCGAGCTGTTCAAGCAGGCGATCGAGATTCCGACGGTCCACCACCGCGGACAGATGCAGAAGATGGCGGAATTGCTCGCGGCCCAGTTCCGCGCCGCAGGAATCCCGGACTCCGACATCCACATCATGCCCTATGAGGCGCTGCCGGGCGACAAGACGGCGGCGCTGATCGTCCGCTGGCGCTCGCCGCACCCGGCCAAGAAGCCCATGCTGATTCTCGGACACATGGACGTGGTCGAGGCCAAGCGCGAGGACTGGACGTTCGACCCGTTCGTGTTCCGCGAGCAGGACGGCTATTTCCTCGGGCGCGGCACCAGCGACATGAAGAACGGCGACGTCGCGACGACGATGGCGGCCGTCAAGCTGATGAGCCAGGGCTTCAGGCCCGGCCGCGACATCATCTTCTTCTACAGCGGCGACGAGGAGACGCAGGGCAAGGGCGCCACGCTCGCCTCGACCCAGTGGCGCAACCTCACCGACGCCGAGTTCGGGCTCAACGCCGACGGCGGCTGCGCGGCCTACGACCGCAGCTTCAAGCCGCTCGGCTGCGGAATCTCGACCGCGGAGAAGACCTTCCAGACCTATTTCTTCACCACCCACAACCCCGGCGGGCACAGCAGCCGCCCGCGGCCCGACAATGCCATCTACGAGCTCGCCGACGCGCTGGAGAAGCTGCGCTCCTACCGTTTCCAGCCGATGATGAACGATACGACGCGTGGCTATTTCCAGGAGCGGGCGAAGCAGGAGGGCAATAGCCCGCTCGGCCAGGCGATCCGGCGGTGGCTGGCCAATCCCAACGACGGCGAGGCGGCGGACGAGATCGAGGCCAACCCGCTCGAGGTCGGCCTCACCCGGACGCGCTGCGTGGCGACGATGCTCTCCGGCGGCCATGCCGACAATGCGCTGCCGCAGACAGCACAGGCGACGGTCAACTGCCGCATATTCCCGGGGGTCGAGCCGAAGACGGTGCAGGCCGAGCTGCAGCAGCTCGCCGGGCCCAAGGTCGCGGTCACTCCGGATCCGAGCTACATCGGCGTTCCGACGCCTGCGTCGCCGCTGCGGCCGGACGTGCTCAAGGCGGTGACCGCAGCGATCCAGCGCTTCCACGGGCCCGCGATGCGCGTCTATCCGGTGATGTCGACCGGGGCGAGCGACGGCAGCTTCTTCCGGGCGCAGGGAATCCCGGTGTACGACGTCGACGGAAGCTGGGGCATCTCACCCGACGACGAGCGCGCCCACGGCCTCGACGAGCGAATCCCGGTGCGCGCGATGTACGACGACGTGCTGCACTGGGAGATGATCATCAAGGCGCTGGCGGGGTGAGCTAGTTCCCCGGCGAAGGCCGGGGCCCAGGCGGGCGTAAGCCCGTCCAACGCGGCACGGGAAGCCCTTTCGGGCTCCTGGACCCCGGCCTGCGCCGGGAAACTAGGCCGTCGCCGCCTTCAGCACCTCGTCGGCGTGGCCGGGCACCTTCACCTTGCGCCAAGCCTTGAGCACGCTTCCGTCGGCGCCGATCAGATAGGTCGCGCGCTCCATCCCCATATATTTGCGGCCGTACATCGACTTTTCGACCCAGGTGCCGAAGGCGTCGGAGATGCCGCCGTCCTCGTCGGACGCGAGCGGCACCGCGAGATCGTATTTGCCGATGAACTTCTCGTGGCTCTTCATCGGGTCGCGCGACACGCCGACCACCTTCACGCCCGCCTTGGCGAACTCGGACGCAAGCGCGGTGAAGTCCTGCGCCTCGCGCGTGCAACCCGAAGTGTCGTCCTTGGGGTAGAAATAGAGCACCAGCGGCTGCCCCGGTCGCGCGAGATCGATCGCACTGCCATCGCTTGCCGCAATCGTGATCGCCGGAGCCTTGTCGCCTTCGCTCAGCATTTCATCCCTCTTCCCTGATGCGGTTCCACAATAGGGAAACGCTCTGCCGCGCGGCGTCATGCTCGGCAAGAAGCTCGTCCCAGCTCGAAGCGCCGCATGCCTCCGCCACCAGCTGCCAGGTCTCGCCCGTCGGCTGCACCTCGCCAGGCGCCACGAGCCGCATCATCACCAGCATGCGGGTGAGCAACTGTTGTGCCCGGAGAATATTTTCCTCGACCAAAGCCTCTGCCTCAAGCGCCTCGATCGCCTTGCCGAGGCGTGGGTCGAGGCCGACGTGGCGGGTGAGCTGGAGCGCGTGCACGGCGAATTCGAGGTCGACCAGCCCGCCCGGCCCGAGCTTCACGTCGAGCGGGCTGCGGGGAGGCTTGTGGCGCTCCATCTCCGCCCGCATCTTCGCCGCGTCGTGGGCAACCTGTCGCGGGTCGCGGGGCATGCGAAGCACGGCGTCGACGATCGCCGCGACCCGCTCGCGTGCCGCCGCCGAGCCGAACACCGGCCGCGCGCGGCACAGCGCCATGTGCTCCCAGGTCCACGCCTCCTCGCGCTGATAGCGTTCGAAGGCGTCGAGAGAGACGACGAGCATGCCCTTGGCGCCTTCGGGCCGGAGGCGGACGTCGATGTCGTACAGCGGCCCCGCCGCGGTCGGAACGCTGAGCGCGGCCGTGACCCGGCTCGCCAGGCGGTTGAAATAATCGTTCGGCCCCAAGGGCCTGGCCCCGTCCGAAACCGTGCCCGGCGCTGCCGTATGCAAATAGATGATGTCGAGGTCCGACGCATAAGTGAGCTCGCAGCCTCCGAGCCGCCCGAGGCCGAGAACGACCAGCTCCGCGCCCGGCAGGCGACCGTGCACCGCCTCGAACTCGCGCCTGGCAGCGTCGGCCAGCGCGACCAATGCGCCTTCGGCGACCCGCGAGTAGCCGGCGGCAATGTCGAGCGGGTCCGAGCGGCGGTCGATCAGCTGCACGCCGAGCGCGAAACGCCGCTCGTTGATCATGCGCCGCGCCCGGTCCAGGGCAACGTCATAAGGACGATCGCCCATCGCCTTTTCGAGCAGCTCGGCGAATTCGGACGTGGGCGGCGGCGGAGCGAAGCTCGACTCGTCGAACAGGCCGTCGAACAACTCCGGCCGGCGGGCGAGCTGGTCGGCGAGGGTCGGCGCATGGGCGAGGATCCGCGCGAAGAGCTGGCCGAGCGCCGGTCGCGCTTCGAGCAGGCGGAAGAAATTCACCCCGCTCGACAGGCGCTCGACGATGTCGCTGAGCCGATTGAGCGCGTGGGCCGGATCGGCACCGGCGGCGATGGCGTGCAGCAATCCGGGAAGCATCGCCTCGAACGCCTGCTGCGCGGCAGTGGAGCGGAGCGACCGCGCCTGCCATGAGCGCCAATGGGCGACATGCCGGGCGGCTGCGGCGGGGTCCTTGAAGCCGAGCTCGCCGAGCCCGCGCTCGAGCAGTTGAGGATCGCCCGAGAGCCGCTCGTCCGTATCGGGCGCGAGGCTATCGAAAATCGCCCCTGCGCGCTCGACGCTCGGCTCGAGGAGCCGGAGCAGCTCGGCGCCGCCCGCGAGGCCGTGAAGCTGAGCGACATTGTCGAGCGCAGCGGGCTCGGCCGGCAGCAGGTGCGTCTGCGCGTCGTCGACCATCTGCACGCGATGTTCGACCGTCCGAAGCAGGCGGTAGGCGCTTGCGAGGTCCTGCGCCGCCGCCGAGTCGAGCCGCCCGGCGTCGACGAGCGCCTCGATCGCGTCGAGCGTGGCCGGAGCGCGCAGCGACGGGTCGCGGCCGCCGTGGATCATCTGCTCGATCTGGACGAAGAACTCGACCTCGCGGATCCCGCCCCGCCCGCGCTTGAGGTCGAAGCCCGGACCGAAGCTCGCGCCACGGGTGAAATGGTCGCGAATCCGGGCCGAGATCTGGCGCACTTCGTCGACCACGCCGAAATCCAGCGAGCGCCTCCACACAAAGGGGTCGATCGCCTCGAGGAAGCGGCGGCCGAGCGCGAGGTCGCCGGCACAGGCCCGCGCGCGGATGAAGGCCGCGCGCTCCCACGGCACCGCGCTCGATTCGTAATGCGAGATGGCGGCGTTCACCGGCAAGGCGATGGGCGTGACCTCGGGCGACGGGCGCAGCCGCAGGTCCACGCGCTGGACATAGCCTTCGGCGGTCCGCTTCTGCAGCAGCTCGATGACCCGGCGCCCGACACGCACTGCGGCGTCGGCAGGATCGTCGCGTTCGCGCCGCGGGAGAGCGGCCGGGTCGAACAGGAGCATGAGGTCCACGTCGGACGAATAGTTGAGTTCGCGGCTGCCGAGCTTGCCCAGAGCGATGACCGAGAAGCCCTCTGCCGGTGCACCGGGCACGCGCTCGGCAAGCGCCGCGTGGACGGTATCGTCGATCGCGCGATCGGCGAAGTCGCTCAGCAGCCCGGTCGCTTGCTCGAAGCTCAGTTCCCCGGCGAGGTCGCCGAGCGCGACGGCGAGGGCGACCCCGCGGCGCTCGCGGCGAAGCCGGTCCTCGATCGCCTCGTCACCGGGCTCGCGGGCGGCCGCGGCGGCGGCTGCCGCGCCCGCTTCGAGGAAGCAATCGCGAAGGTCGGGCCGGACAAGCAAAGATTCGCGAAGAAAGGGCGAGAATCGCTCCGCCCGGGCAATTGCATCGTCTCTCGCGCGGGATGGATCGTGTGCATTCATTGCGACGAAAGCCTTGCCGGAAAACGGGGAAGCGGGAAACTTCCGTGGCCGTCTGGTCGTTTCGCCCGATAATGAACGTTGAACACGAAAGTAGTGCGGACAAGGAGTCGAGCTGCGTGGACCGACGGCTGATCCGGGTTGATGTCCCGCCTGCGCACGCCGGGATCATGGCGGCGCTTCGCCGCGCCTTCGAAGCGGCGGCCTCCGAGCCGTCAGACCGCGATTTCGCCGAGTTGCTGCGCAAGCTGAACTGACCGCGTGCGAGCGATCCCGGAATCCGGGGCCCAGCCTGGCCCCCTGCCTTCGCAGGGGGCACAGGGTCATCCGTGATTGCGGTTGACCTCGTCCACTTCGCCCGAAACTCCGTGATCGCGGCTTAGCTCGTCCACTTCGCCCATGATCGTTTGCAGCGCCGACTTGTCGGGGTCGGTCTTGTGCTGCCGGCGCGAGGGCAGCTTGCCGCTCGACAGCAATTGTTCGAGCGCGACCCGGCCGCGCGCGACGCGGCTCTTGATCGTGCCGACCGCGCAGCCGCAGATTTCCGCCGCTTCCTCGTAGGCAAAGCCACCGGCGCCGACGAGGATCAGCGCCTCGCGCTGCGGTTGCGGCAAGTGCATCAGCGCGCGCTGCATGTCACTGAGCTCGATGTGGCGGTCCTGGCTCGCGGGCGCGGCGAGGATCTTGGAGGCGGTGATGTCGTCCCATTCGCCCTTGAACCGGGCGCGGCGCATCTGGCTCAAGAACAGGTTCCTGAGGATGATGAATGTCCACGCGCGCATGTTGGTCCCGGCCTGGAAGCGCTTGCGCGCGGCCCAGGCCTTGAGCAGCGTTTCCTGCACCAGGTCGTCGGCGAGGTCACGGCTGCCGGAGAGCGAGCGCCCGAACGCGCGCAGGTGCGGGATCACCTCGGCGAGCTGCTCCTTGAATTCGGGATCGGACAGCGGAACGGGGCCGGAGCCGGCCTCGGGGCGTTCCTCATCTCGATCTTCGGCCAAGCTTCACCCCACCCGTTTGGCGTGCGCCCCGTTTAGGTCGCGCCCGCGTGACTGAACAATGAACAGCGATTGTGACAGAAGCTAGGTGCTCAGGACCGGCCAACCAAGACGATGACGGCGAAGATCACGATGACCAGAAGCAACCCGACGGTGAGAACATAGCGGGTCATGTGCGGCGTTGAGCCGGCACGGGCTTCGGTGGTCGTCGCGCGCGTCGGCGCTGAATCGCGGTGCGGTTCGGGCATCAGCCATTCTGTCGAAAAATCGTGTTCGAAGGGCCAACGCCCCTTCCATCGGCAATGTTCCGCGAGTGCCGCGCTCAGGCGGCGGGAACGGTCGCCGCGTCGAAGAACAGGGCCTGGGCGATCGCCGCCTTCACCGTCGAGCGCTGGAAAGGCTTGGTGATGAGGAAGGTCGGCTCGGGCCGCGTCCCGGTCAGCAGCCGCTCCGGGAAAGCGGTGATGAAGATCACCGGCACGGAGAATTCGGCGAGGATGTCGCGGACCGCGTCGATCCCGCTCGAATCGTCGGCGAGCTGGATGTCGGCGAGGACCAGCCCCGGCGGGCTCTGCCGGGCCATGGCCACGGCCTCGTCGCGCGTGACGGCGACTCCGGTGACGTTATGGCCGAGGTCGCGGACGATCGTTTCGATGTCCATGGCGATGATCGGCTCGTCCTCGATGATGAGCACGTCGGCGAGCGTCTGCCGCTCGATCTCCTCGAGCGCCTCGGCGACCAAATTCTCGACGTCGGCCGGAGTCGCACCGATCAGATAAGCGGTGTCGTCCGATGAAAAACCTTCGAGCGAGGTGAGCAGCAGCGCCTGGCGCGACAATGGCGTGATCCGCGACAGCCGCGCATGCGCGATCCCTTCCGGCCCGGCGATGCCTTTGGACGGCTCCTCGCCCTCCTCGACATTGGCCGTCGACCAGATGGCGTGGAAGGTCTTGTACAAACCGAGCCGCGGATCGACGTCTCTCGGAAATTCGTCGGGCTTGGCGACGATCGCCTCGAGAGTCGCGCGGACGAAGGCGTCGCCGTGCGCCTGGCTGCCGGTCAGGGCGCGCGCATAGCGGCGCAGGAAGGGCAGATGCGGGGCGAGTTCCTGGCCAAGCGACATAGATGAAGACTCTCCCATACAGCGATGTGCGCCGTCTTTGGCGGCGCGTCCTGATTGTTGCAACCCTGGAAGGACCGGCGGTTGCCACCCCCACGGAAGCGAATTGCTATGGAACCAAGCACCGGCCATTTGGTTTCCGTTTCCGCGACGGGCCTGCTGGCGCGAATCCTTGCGCATGCGTTCAGCGGCCCGCGAATCGTATGGGCGTATCGTTGCGAGACGGAAGGACCCGTTGCGCCCGGATTCGAGAATAGTATGAGGCGCGTGTGCCCGCGCGAGGGGGGACGAGAGGTTGAGTGGTCAAAAACGCGGCGAACCGGAAGGTGCTGGGAATCCCAAGCGATCCAGCAGGTCTCCGGATCCCCAGAAAAAAGGAAAGAAGCAGCGCTCGACCGATCTCGGTCGCGCCCTTCGCTCCGTTTACGACGACACGCTGCGCGAGTCGGTTCCCGACGAGTTCCTCAACCTGCTTGGGAAGCTCAGCTGAGCTTGCGTTGAAAGGCGCCGCGGAATGCTGAGCGCAGCCGCCCGGCGCTTTGCCGCCTTGCCCACGGCCGCCAAGCTTCTCCTCATTCTCACCGCGGTGCTCCTGCCGATCGGCATCGCGCTGGTGGCGGTGGGGGAATCCGGCATCCGCGAGGCCGACCAGGCGCTGCAGGGAAGGAGTCACGACCGGGCGCGGGCGAGCGCTGCAGCGATCGAAAGCCTGATCGCCCGGAACGCGTTGGCGATGCGGATCGCGGCGGGCGGAGCAATCGGAAGCGGCGGAAACGCCTGCGACAAGGCAGTGCAGGCCCTGGCGACGGCACCGGCCATCTCGCGTCGCTTCTCGCTTCGCACGGTCGATGGCAGGCTGTTGTGCACGTCTGGCGGATTTGCGCCCAGGAACGCAGCTCCGCTGGTCGCTCCGGGCGCCATCCGACTATGGCTCGATCCCGAGACGCGCGAAGTCGACGTTCGCGTCGGCGTGCCGGGCGGAATGGCCACCGCAAGCCTGCCGCTTGACGATCTTCGCACTGCTGCGAGGGACGCCTCGCGCGACATTGCTTTCCTTTCGGTGAGCGATGGCCGGAATCGAACGACGCTGATCGGCGGCCAGGCCCGGCCGGACGTCGCTTTGTCCTACTTCGATCGGCCCATCGCCAATGGCGACCTCGAAGTGCGGGTCGGAATGCCCATGGCCCGGGTCACCACGGTCGACCGGCTCCAGCTGCTCTTGCCGGTGCTGATGTGGATTCTCGCTGCCCTCGTCGTGTGGGTCCTCGTCGGCCGGCTGCTCATTCGACCGCTCAAGCAGCTGCAGCGGGCGGTGATTCGCTATGAGCCGGGCAGTCCGCTCAACCTGCCGCGCAAGCTCGGCCCGTCACGCGAAATCCAGGAGCTGCGCGACGCGTTCGAGCGCGCGGTCAACCGCGTCGACGAGTCGGAGCGGGACATGGCCTCGGCGCTCGACGGCCAGCGGCGGCTGGTGCGCGAGGTCCACCACCGGGTGAAGAACAATCTCCAGGTCGTCGCCTCGTTGCTCAACATCCATGGGCGCAGCGCCGAAACGGTCGACGCCCGCGCGGCTTACGCCGGGATCGGGCGGCGCGTCGGTGCGCTCTCCGTCGTCCACCGCAACCATTTCGCCGAGATGGAGGACAATCGCGGCATCTCGTTGCGCCCGCTGCTGACCGAGCTGGCCGCGGAGTTGCGCGCGGGCGCGCCCGATTCGGCGCGAGGCTTCATGATTGACCTCGACCTGGAATCCGCCTTCACCACCCAGGATGTGGCGGTGGCTGTCGCCTTCCTCGTCACCGAGATCGTCGAATATGCGATGCTCCGCGCGCCCCAGCAGCCGGTCGAAGTCTCGCTGCGGCGGACGAGCGAGCTGACGGCCAGCCTCACCATTGCCAGCCCCGTCCTGGTGCCGGAGGATGCGGACAAGCCGGACAAGGTTCAGTTCGAACGAATCCTCGGCGGGCTGGCGAAGCAGCTGCGTTCAACGCTCGACCGCAAGCTTGGACGCTATAGCGTTGAATTGCCGGTATTTCCTGCCGCTTGACCAGCGATGCAAATCATTACGGCGCTGCCCAAAAAAATGTTTGTCGGCCTCGGAACTGTTCCGGAAGACGCTGCGTTATGCAGTTCGGATAGTGACCTTTTGCCCCCCCGCTCTCGCTATCCGCTTAAATGGGCCCGGAACCGCCAACCC
>DASUXP010000284.1:0-4043 GCA_036377835.1 Sphingomicrobium sp.
TCTCGCCCGCTGGAATGGGATCATGGACGCCATCGATCACTACGAGAGCGAAGTGAACATCGGCGTGGTCGGCAAATACGTCGGCCTTCCGGACGCCTACAAAAGCCTTCGCGAGGCTTTGGTCCACGGCGGCATTGCCAACCGCACCAAGGTCAACATTCAGTGGATCGACGCGGAACTCTTCGAGCATGAGGAATCCGACATCGTCGCCGAGCTCGAGCCTCTGCACGCAATCCTGGTCCCGGGCGGGTTCGGCGAGCGCGGTTCGGAGGGGAAGATCGCCTCGGTGAAGTTCGCTCGCGAACGCGACATTCCCTTCTTCGGCATCTGCCTCGGCATGCAGATGGCCTGCATCGAAGGCGCGCGGAACACCGCCGGCATTGCCGAAGCCTCGACCACCGAATTCGGCGACACGCCCGAGCCGGTGGTCGGCATGATCACCGAATGGATGAGCGAAGAGGGCCTGCAGAAGCGCGCGGCGGGCGGCGACCTCGGCGGGACGATGCGGCTCGGCGCCTATCCGGCGAAGCTCGACGGCAACAGCCAGGTGCGCTCGATCTACGGCAGCGACGACATCAGCGAGCGGCACCGCCACCGCTACGAAGTGAACATCCACTATCGCGAGCCGCTCGAGAAATCGGGCCTGATCTTTTCCGGAATGTCACCCGACGGCCAGCTTCCCGAGATCGTCGAGCGCCCCGACCATCCGTGGTTCATCGGCGTCCAGTTCCACCCCGAGCTGAAGAGCCGCCCCTTCGAGCCGCATCCCCTGTTCGCCGGCTTCATCGAGGCGGCCGTCAAGCAGAGCCGGCTCGTCTAACAGCCGTAGGAACGCGCTTGCAGGCGGCCCGTTACGGACCCGTATCCCACTTGCAAAGGACGGGTCATGCTTCTCACCATCGCGATCATCATTCTTGTTCTGTGGGCGCTCGGCGCCTTCGCGCTCCACATCGGCGGCGGCCTCATCCACATCCTGCTGGTGATCGGCCTGATCGTGCTGATCTGGAACTTCATCGCCGGCCGTCGCGCCGTCTGATCGCAGGCGATTTGTTGGCGTTGCCGTCGGGCTGAACCGCCCCTAAATCCGGGCGATGAGCAACAGCATCTCGACCCGCCTGGCCGTGCTCGGCTCCGGGCCAGCCGGCCTCACCGCCGCGATTTACGCCGCCCGAGCGGGCCTCAACCCGATCGTGATCCAGGGTATCCAGCCGGGCGGGCAGCTCACCACCACGACCGACGTCGAGAATTATCCCGGCTTCCGCGAGGTCATCCAGGGGCCCTGGCTGATGGAAGAGATGCAGGCGCAGGCCGAGCATGTCGGGACCAAGACGGTTTGGGACCACATCAGCGCGGTCGACTTAAGCTGCCGGCCGTTCCGGCTGACCGGCGACAGCGGCACGCATTATTTCGCCGACACGCTCGTCATCGCGACCGGCGCGCAGGCCAAGTATCTCGGCCTTCCCTCGGAAGAGCATCTCAAGGGGCGGGGCGTGTCCGCCTGCGCCACCTGCGACGGCTTCTTCTACCGCGGCAAGCGCGTGGCGGTGATCGGCGGCGGCAATACCGCGGTCGAGGAAGCGCTCTACCTCACCAACCACAGCCATGACGTCACGCTGGTCCACCGGCGCGATTCGCTGCGTGCGGAGAAGATCCTGCAGGACCGGCTGTTCGCCAACTCGCACATCAAGGTCGTGTGGGACAGCGAAGTCGCGGAGTTCGTCGCCGGCGGCGACCCCGAGACCCTCGTCGGCCTCAAGCTCGCGAACAAGCGCAACGGCGAGGTCATGCAATTGCCGGTCGAGGGGGCGTTCGTAGCCATCGGCCACAAGCCCGCGACCGAGCTGTTCGCCGGCAAGCTCGAGCTCGACGAGGACGGCTATATCAAGGTCGAAACCGGCACGACCAGGACCAGCGTCCCGGGCGTTTTCGCCTGCGGCGACGTCATGGACAAGGTCTATCGCCAGGCGGTCACTGCCGCAGGGACCGGCTGCATGGCCGCGCTCGATGCGGAAAAATATCTCGCCGCGCAGGAATATGAGGCGCTCGCCGCCGAATAGTCAGGCGGCTTCGGTCACCCGCTTCTGATCCGCGGCTCCGGGGACCGGCTCGCCCGGGTCTTCGCCCAGCGTCACAATCCGGTTGTCGTCATCGACGTGGACGACGCGCGGCTTGAGCGAACGCGCCTCGGCATCCTCGAACATGCCATAGTTCATGATGATCACGAGGTCGCCCGCGTCCACCAGGTGCGCCGCGGCGCCGTTAATGCCGATCATGCCGCTGCCGCGCGGCGCGGGGATCACATAAGTCTCCAGCCGCGCGCCGTTGGTGATGTCGGCGATGACCACGCGCTCGCCCTCGAGCAGGTCGGCGGCTTCCATCAGCTCGGTGTCGATGGCGATCGACCCCACATAATGCAGGTCCGCCTGGGTCACCGTCGCACGGTGGATTTTCGACTTCAGCATGATTCTCATCACGGCGAAGCTGCTCCTTGTGGGCCGCGGGTCGATGCCCGCGCGCCATGAGAGATGGGGTCGGCGCGCGCCTTAGCAAATGCTGCAGTGCAAAAAAAGTCGCTCGAACGAGCCTCTGGCAAGCTCGGCTTCCGGCGGTTAGTCAGGGGGCGGCATGAAGCCGATGGGGGCGATACCGCCGTATTTCACGGCCGACGAGACGGGCCAGCTGCTGATCGGCGGCCGGGCCGCCGAGGAGCTCGTCGAGGAAGCCGGCGGCACCCCGCTGTTCGCTTATGACAACAATATCGTTGGCACCCAGATCGCCAAGATCAGGGCCGCGATGCCCGACGGAATTGCCCTATATTATTCCGTTTCGGCAAACCCTTATGTCGAATTGCTGAGCTTCATCGGCAGGTATGTCGAGGGCTTCCGCATCGTCTCGCGCGGCGAGCTGGAGCATCTGAAGCGGGCCGAGCTTGCCGGCATCCCGATGACCTTTGCCGGTCCGGGCAAGCAGGACGACGAGCTGCAGGCGGGAATCGCCGCCGGGGCGACGATCAGCGTGGAAAGCGAATGGGAGGCGCGTCGGGCGATCCTCGCCGGCGAGCGCGCCGGAATCCAGCCCAGGCTCGCCGTCCGGGTGAACCCGCCCTTCACCATCGAGGACGGGCGGGTGACGATGGGCGCCCGGCCGAGCCCCTTCGGAGTCGACGCCGAGCGGGTGCCCTCGCTCGTCCAGGGCCTGCTCGAAGCCGGAGTCGACTGGCGCGGGCTGCACATCTTCGCCGCCGCGCAATGCCTCAATGCCTGGGCCTTGATCGAGACCCACAAGGCGATCGTCGACTGCGCCGGGGAAATCGCCCGCGGCCTCGACATGCCGCTGCCGCAATTGCACCTCGGCGGCGGGTTCGACGTGCCCTGCTTCGCGGGGGACGAGCCGCTCGACGTCTACGAGATGGCGCAGGCGCTGCATCAGACCTTGTGCAACGCGCCCGAGTTGCTCGCGACGACTCGCATCTCCCTGGAACTCGGCCGATGGCTGGTCGGGGAATCGGGCGTCTATCTGGCGCGCGTGATCGACCGCTCGGAAAGCTGCGGGAAGACCTTCCTGACTGTCGACGGCGGCGGGCACCATTTCCTCCGCGCGACCGGCTGCCTGTTCGACCGCGCGCGCGGCAATTACCCTATGGCCGTCGCCAACCGATTCGGCTCGCCGGCGGACGAGGAGGTCACCGTCACCGGGTGCCTCGCGACACCCCATGACGTGTTCGGCGAGGAGGTGTTGCTGCCCTCGGCCGAGCCCGGCGACCTGATCGCGATCTTCTGCGCCGGCGCCTACGGCCTCACGGCGAGCCCGCAGGCGTGGGAAAGCCGCCCGATGGCGCGGGAAATCCTCGTCTAGGGATAGACTGCTTCGACGAAATAGAGGCCGTGCGGCGGGGCGTTGAGCCCCAGCGCCGAGCGGTCCCGCGCCTCGAGCGCCTTGCCGATGTCCTCCGGACGCCATTGCCCGCGGCCGACCAGCGCGAGGCAGCCGACCATCGAGCGCACCTGGTGGTGGAGGAAGCTGCGGGCGGCGGCGCGGACGTG
>DASUXP010000285.1:0-4272 GCA_036377835.1 Sphingomicrobium sp.
AACAGCACTTTCCACTGCGCGCGGGTGACGCCCAGGCCGACGGCGCGGCGGTCGAACGCCTTGCGCATCGCATGCGCGGTCTCGCCGACCTCGAACGGGAATGTTTCCATGGCGGAGGATATAGTAAGCGTGCTTATATTAAGCAACGCAAATCGGGAGTCCCTGTTCCGCGGCTGCAATGGATTCGTCGCGTTGACGGTGGCGTCCGGCGAACCTAACTGGGGCGCGGCGCCGAGCGGGTATGATGTAGTGGCAGCCTGTCAGCTTCCCAAGCTGAACGCGCGGGTTCGATTCCCGCTACCCGCTCCAAAAATTGAACTGCCGGGGGCAGTTTGATTTTTGGAGCGCCCGAGCGAAGCGAGGGGCGACAACGCCGGCATGCCGGGGTATGCCGAAGCGTTGGAGCGCACGCCCGTAGCGCCGCTTAGGGCAACAGCGCGCGAGAATCCTCACCCATTGTTCACCCAACCATTGCCCAGCCCGCGCGTTACCGCTGCAGCGAAGGAGCTGCAGCAATGGCCGAAACCGCCGGCGACATTCTCGTCGAGACCTTGATCGACTGGGGAGTCGAAGTCCTGTTCGGAATCCCCGGAGACGGCATCAACGGCGTGTTCGAAGCGCTGCGCAAGCGCCAGGACCGCATTCGCTTCATCCAGGTGCGGCACGAGGAGACCGCCGCGTTCGCCGCCTGCGCCTACGCCAAGTGGACGGGCAGGCTCGGCGTCTGCATCGCCACCTCCGGCCCCGGCGGGATCCACCTGCTCAACGGCATTTATGACGCCAAGCTCGACAACCAGCCGGTACTGGCGATCACCGGCCTCCAGTACCACGACCTGCTCGACACCTTCACCCAGCAGGACGTGGCGCTCGACAAAACCTTCATGGACCCCTGCGCCTATAGCGTCCGGGTGATGGGGCCCGAGCATGTCGAGAACGTGACCGAGCTCGCCTGCCGCACCGCGCTCGGCTACCGCCAGCCGGCGCACATCAGCATCCCCGTCGACATCCAGTCGATGCCGGTGAAGACATCGCGACGCTCGAAGCGCAACGTCGCCGGGCACGTCTCCGACCTGATGGCCCGCGGCGGGCATCTTCCCGACGAAGCGCAGCTGGCGCAGGCGGCCGAAATCCTCAGCCAGGCCAAAAAGCCCTTCATCCTCGCCGGTCGCGGAGCGCTCGGCGCCCGCGCCGAGCTCGAGGAGATGGCGGCCAAGCTCAAGGCGCCGGTCGGGATGGCACTGCTCGGCAAGGGCGCGATTCCCGACCGCAGCCCTTACGCCACAGGCGGAGTCGGGCTGCTCGGCACCCGCGCCTCGCAGGAGGCTTTCCAGGGTTGCGACACCCTGCTGATCGTTGGCTCGACCTTCCCCTACATCGAATTCTATCCCGAACCGGGAAAGGCGCGCGCGGTCCAGATCGACCTCGACCCGAAGCGCATCGGGCTCCGCTATCCGGTCGAGGCGGGGCTCGTCGGCGACAGCCGGCAGACACTTTCCGCGCTTCTGCCCATGGTGCGCGAGAACGGCGACGGCGACCATCTCGCGGCAGCGCAGGACGCGATGCGCGAGTGGCGCGAGCTGATGGAGGAGCGCGGCACCCGCCGTGACAGCCCGATGAAGCCGCAGGTCGTCACCCACGAGCTCAACAAGCTGCTCGCCGACGACGCCATAATCGTCACCGACAGCGGCACGGTGACCAGCTGGACCGCGCGCCACATCGACATGCGCGGCGAGATGATGTTCAGCTGCTCGGCGACGCTCGCCAGCATGGCCAACGGCCTCGGCTACGCGATCGCCGCCGCGGTCGCCTTCCCCGACCGCCAGGTCGTCGCGGTGATGGGCGACGGCGCGCTGGCGATGCTGATGGGCGACCTCGTCACGCTGCGGAAGTACCACCTCGACAATGTCCGCATCGTCGTCATCAAGAACAATACGCTCGGCCAGATCAAGTGGGAGCAGATGGTGTTCCTTGGCAATCCCGAGTTCGGGTGCGAGCTCGAACCGATCGACTTCGCTGCGGTCGCTCGCGGCTGCGGCATCGAGGCGATCACCATCGACGACGCGGAGCGCTGCGGCGATCAGCTGCACGCGGCGCTGCGCACCAAAGGTCCGTGCCTGATCGAGGCCGTGGTCGACCCCAACGAACCCCCGATGCCGCCGAAGGTCGCGCCCGACGAGGCGCTGCATCTCGCCGAGGCGCTGGCCCGCGGAACGCCCGCCGCCGGGAAGATCGCGAAGACCATCGCCGAGAACGTGGTCCGCGAGCTGGTCTAGATGCCGCCCACGACCGGCTCGTAGCCCGCTTCGCGCAGCCGCTGGGCGAGCACTCCACCGCATTCGCGGGCGAGCTCGCCGTCGACCGAGCGAATGACGAAATTGGATCCGAAGCCGCCGTCGCGGAAGAAGGGGTAGCTGCCGATGGCGACTCCGGGATGCGCTGCTTCGGTTTCGCGGAGCAGGTCCGCAACCTCGCTCTCCGGCGCGCGAGCCCCGACGGTCACCGATACGATCGGCGTGCCGCCCACGAGCTTGCCCGTCAGCGCGTCGAGCATGCTCGCCGCGATGTGCGGGACTCCGGCAAGGATATAGACGTTGCCGATCTTCACACCGGGCGCGCCGGTGCTGAGATTGCGCAACAATTCCGCCCCGTCCGGCGTGCGCGCCATCCTCAGCCGCGCCTCGTTCAGCCCGCCTGGCCGGTCGCGATAGTAATCCTCGAGGATCTTGCGGGCTTCCGGGTGGACGATGACCGGCACCCCGAAAGCGGCGGCGATCGCGTCCACGGTGATGTCGTCATGGGTCGGCCCGATGCCGCCAGTCGTGAACAAATAATCATGTGCCTCGCGCAAGGCGTTGACGGCGGCGATGATCGCCGGCTGGCTGTCGGGCACGATGCGCACTTCTGCCAAACGGATGCCCTGATCGTTCAGCCAGGTGGCGAGTTGCGCGACATTCTTGTCCTGCGTGCGCCCCGACAGTATCTCATCGCCGATCACGACCAGCGCCGCGGTCCAGACCCGTTCCGCCGTCATCGGTCGAGCACGGCCTTCAGCCTGGCGAGGCTCGCTTCGGGACAGACGTGCATCGGAAGGGTGTTGCTGGCCATGACGAGCGCCAATGCCTATCTAGACGGCATGACTCAATACATCACCGTCGCCGCGGACGATCGCGGCGAAGCGCGCAACGGCGTCATCAAGCTGCACGGGCCCGAGGGCTTCGAGGGCATGCGCAAGGCGGGCCGGCTCGCCGCCGAGATTTTGGACGCGCTGGTGCCGCACGTCGTTCCCGGCGTGACCACCCAGGCACTCGACGACATCGTCCACAAGCTGACGCTCGAGGGCGGCGGGGTGCCGGCGACGCTCGGCTATCGCGGCTACACGAAGAGCTGCTGCATCTCGATCAACCATGTCGTATGCCACGGAATCCCCGGCGAGAAGACGCTGAAGGACGGCGACATCGTCAACATCGACGTCACCCCGGTGCTCGACGGCTGGCACGGTGATTCCAGCCGCATGTACCTCGTCGGCAACGTCGGCATCAAAGCGCGCAAGCTGGTCGAGGTCACCTACGAGTGCCTGATGCTCGGCCTCGAGCAGGCCCGGCCCGGCAATCACCTTGGCGACATCGCCAACGCGATCCAGCGCCACGCCGAATCCAACCGCTACAGCGTCGTCCGCGATTTTTGCGGCCACGGCGTCGGCCGAGTATTCCACGACAGCCCCGAGGTGGTCCACGCCGGCCGGCCCGGCACCGGCCCCGAGCTCAAGCCGGGCATGATCTTCACCGTTGAGCCGATGATCAACATCGGCCGGGCGGACGTGAAGGTGCTCGAGGACGGCTGGACCGCAGTGACCCGCGACCGCTCGCTGTCGGCGCAGTTCGAGCATTCGATCGGCATCACCGACACCGGCTGCGAGATTTTCACGAAGAGCCCGGCCGGATTCGACCGGCCGCCTTACGCCTGAGCCTGGGTGAGCGGGGGCGGCGGCCGCCTGCGGCTGGCGGTTCTTTACGGCGCCGAGCCCTACCAGGCTTATCACGTGTCCGACATCGCGGCCGCACTGAGCCGCGACCCTGATGTCGAGCTGACGATCGTGACCGTCGATCCGGCGATCGATCCGCTGCTCGCTCGGCTCGAAGCGGGCGAGTTTACGTATCCCGTTGCGCACGAGCGGCTCCATAGCTCACTCACAACTCGTCTGCTCCGCCGAGCGCGCCTGTTCGGCAACATGAAGAAACAGGTGCTCGCCCATCCGCGTAACCTCGCGCGCCT
>DASUXP010000286.1:0-4939 GCA_036377835.1 Sphingomicrobium sp.
GACTTTCAGTGACGAACTTTCCTCGTTTCCGGGCGTCTGGATGGCAGCCTAGCCTCGCTCGAGACAACGGGAGGACACGACGATGGACGCAAAGACCGGCGAACCGATGGGCTGCCCCGTGGACCGGCCGACGACGGTCCGTTCGCTGCTCGGCCGCCAGAACCGCGACTGGTGGCCGGATTCCCTGCCGATCGACATCCTCCACCAAGGCGGGGTCTCGCCCGACCCGATGGGCGAGGAGTTCGATTATGCCGAGGCGTTCAACAAGCTCGATTATCAGGCGCTCAAGCGCGACCTCACCGCGCTGATGACCGACAGCCAGCCGTGGTGGCCGGCCGACTACGGGCATTACGGTCCCTTCTTCATCCGCATGGCGTGGCACGCGGCGGGCACCTATCGCACCGGCGACGGCCGCGGCGGCGCCAACAGCGGCAACCAGCGTTTTGCCCCGCTCAACAGCTGGCCGGACAACGGCAACCTCGACAAGGCGCGGCGCCTGCTCTGGCCGATCAAGAAGAAATACGGCCAGAACATCAGCTGGGCCGACCTTTTCATCCTCGCCGGCAACGTCGCCATCGAATCGATGGGCGGGCCGGTGTTCGGCTACGGCGGCGGGCGCCGCGACATCTACGAGGCCGAGCGCGACGTTTATTGGGGCGCCGAGGAGAAATGGGTCGACGCGGCCGAAACCCGCATCCAGCCCGAGCGCGAGATGGAGCTCGAGCATCCGCTCGCCGCGATCCAGATGGGCCTCATCTACGTCAATCCGGAAGGCCCCGGCGGCAATCCCGACCCGCTGCAGTCGGCGCGCGACATCAAGATTACCTTCGAACGCATGGCCATGAACCCCGAGGAGACGGTCGCGCTCACCGCCGGCGGCCATACGTTCGGCAAGGCGCACGGGGCCGGCGATCCGAGCCTGGTCGACGCCGCCCCCGAAGCGGCGGACATCGCGCTCCAGGGCCTCGGCTGGGCGAGCGCGCACGAGAGCGGCTTTGGCGAGCACACCATCACCAGCGGAATCGAGGGATCGTGGGTGAACACTCCGACCCAGTGGTCGGACAACTATTTCCGGCTGCTGCTCGATTATGAATATGAGCTGGTGCGCTCGCCGGCCGGCGCGCAGCAGTGGCAGCCGATCGACCAGAAGCCCGAGGACATGGCCCCGGCGGCGCACGACCCGAACAAGCGCGTGCCGACGATGATGACCACCGCCGACATGGCGCTGAAGATGGACCCCGAGCTTCGCGCCATTTCCGAGAAGTTCCGCAACGACCATGAAGCCTTCAAGGACGCTTGGGCGCGCGCCTGGTTCAAGCTCACCCACCGCGACATGGGGCCCAAGGTCCGTTACCTCGGGCCGGAAGTGCCGGCGGAAGACCTGATCTGGCAGGACCCGGTGCCGGCAGGTTCCATGCCCTCGGACGCGGACGTCGCGGCGTTCAAGTCGAAAATCCTCGATGCCGGGTTCACCGTCGGGCAGCTGGTCAAAGCCGCCTGGGCATCGGCTTCGACCTACCGCAAGTCCGACCATCGCGGCGGCGCCAACGGGGCCCGCGTCCGTCTCGCCCCGCAGAAGGACTGGGAGGCGAACGAGCCCGAGGAACTCGGCCGCGTGCTGGCCAGGATCGACGAGCTGCGCGGCGGCCTGTCGATGGCGGATGCGATCGTGCTCGCCGGAACGGCGGCGGTCGAGAAAGCGGCGCGGGACGCCGGCTTCAACGTCGCCGTGCCGTTCACCGGCGGCCGCGGCGACGCGACCCAGGAATGGACCGACGTCGACAGCTTCTCGGAGCTCGAGCCGGCAGCCGACGGCTTCCGCAACTACCTGAAGCGCAAGCATTCGGTGCGCACCGAGGAGCTGCTGCTCGACAAGGCCTCGCTGCTCGGCCTGTCGGCACCGGAAATGACGGTCCTGCTCGGCGGCCTGCGCGTGCTCGGTGCCAATTACGAGGACCGGCCGGAGGGCGTGTTCACCACGCGCAAGGGCCAGCTGACCAATGACTTCTTCGTCAACCTGCTCGACAACGACACCTTCTGGGAGGTGGTGGACGAGAGCGGCGACGAGGAGTTCATCGGCTACGATCGCGGCGGCCGGCAGGAGAAGTGGCGGGCGACCCGGACCGACCTCATCTTCGGCTCGAACAGCCAGCTGCGCGCGACCGCCGAGGTCTATGCGGAGCGCGGCAGCGAGGAGAAGTTCGTGCGCGACTTCGTGCACGCCTGGACCAAGGTGATGAACGCCGACCGCTTCGACCTCGCCGGTGACACGGCGCAGGACACGGCGACCGAGCGGCAGCTCGAACCGGCGCAGTGAGCTAGAGGCCGGCGCGGCGTACGCCCCCTCCCCTGCCGCGCCGGCCCGACATTCCCCGACCGGGAGCCGCCATGCACAAGTGCAATGTCCAGCGACTGGATGCGCGGCGCAGCTATTGGGTGCCGGCCGTCGTCGCTCCGCAGCGCGATTGGGAGGGAGCGCCCGGCTGCCGGCGCGGCGCTCGCTACCTCATCGACCGCCGCACGCTAAGGGCGAGCCGCGACGAGTTCGCCGCCTTCGGAAGCGAATTGAGCTGCCTGCGCTGGATCATGCGCCACCGGATCGAGCTCAACCGCACGCTTCCCGCGGCCCGGGTTCGGGCGGTGCCCCTGGATCGATGGCTTCTAGGTCTGGAATAAGCTCGCGGATGATCCGCCGAAGCGCCGCCGCGAGCAGCTGAAACTCGCTCTCGCGCGGGCTCGAACGCCGCCAGATCAGCGCGATTCGGCGGAAGCCGTGATCGGAGCGCAGCGGCTTGGCGTCGACATGGGTGCCCTCGAGGATGCCCGCCTCGATCGCCATCGCCGGGACGAAGGTCAGCCCGAGGCCGTTGTCGACCATCTGCACCAAAGTGTGCAGCGAAGTGCCCATCATCGCCGCGCGAGCGCGGAGCTCGGGCCGGTTGCACGCCGACAGGGCATGGTCCTTGAGGCAATGGCCATCCTCGAGGAGGAGCATGCGGTTCTCGTCGATCGAATCGACGCCGATGCTCTCGCCGCGCGGCGCCTCCCCGGCCGGGAAGGCGACGAACAGGCGATCGTCGAACAGGGCCGCAATATCGACGTCGCCGCAAGCGAAGGGCAGCGCGAGCAACACGCAATCGAGCTGCCCGCGGTGAAGCGCCTCGCACGCCGCCTGGCTCGTCTCCTCGCGCAGGTAGAGCTTGAGGTCCGGCCACTCGTCGCGAAGCCGCGGGAGCATGGCCGGAAGCAGGAAGGGCGCGATGGTCGGGATGACGCCCATGCGGAGCTCGCCGTGGAGCGGCTTGCCCTCGGCCCGAGCCATCTCGGCCAGCTCTTCCGCCTCGCGCAACACACGCACCGCCTTGTCGGCGATCTTCTCCCCGAGGGCGGTGAAGCGGACCACGCGCCGCGTGCGCTCGACCAGGGTCACGCCAAGCAGCGCCTCGATCTCGCGCAAACCGGCCGACAGCGTCGATTGGGTGACGAAGCAGGCCTCGGCGGCCCGGCCGAAGTGACCGTGCTCGCGAAGCGTCACCAGATACTGGAGCTGCTTGATCGTCGGCAAATGTACGGTCATCGAAAAATCCAATCAGTTCCATCGATATAATGAACTTGAACGATTAAGGCCAGCGGCCTACATGTTGCAGTGCACCCAAGATTTTAGTGCGCTGCAACAGGAGAATAAGATCAAATGCTGACCGTTGGCGACAAGCTTCCCGCCCTCAAGGTTCCCGTTCAGCAGGGTGTCGATGCGTTGCCCGCCGGCGAGACGCTCGACCTCGGCGAGACGAACGGCCGCTGGAAGGTGCTGTTCTACTGGCCGAAGGACTTCACCTTCGTCTGCCCGACCGAGATCGTCGGCTATGGCGAGCTCAAGCAGGACTTCGCCGATCGCGACGCCGACCTCATCGGCGCGTCGACCGACACCGATTTCGTGCACCTTGCCTGGCGCAAGTCGGACGAGCGGCTGGCCAAGGCCGATTTTCCGTGGATCGCGGACTACAAGAAGGACCTCGCCGAGACGCTCGGGATCCTCCATCCCGAGGAAGGCGTGGCGCTTCGCGCGACCTTCATCGTCGATCCCGACAACATCATCCAGCACGTCACCATCAACGGCCTGAACGTCGGCCGCAACCCGGCCGAGGCGTTGCGCGTGCTCGACGCCCTGCAGACCGACGAGCTGTGCCCGTGCAACTGGAACCCGGGCGAGCAGGTGCTGCGGCCCGCGGCCTGACGGGTCTCCCGCCCTCCCGGGAGATTCCCAGCGGACCGGCGCAACGCCGGACTCCGTGACCAAGGGGTGGGTCTCTCCCCGGACCCACCCCTTTTCTCGTCCAAACCACCAGGAACCCGATGATGTCGCTCAAGCAGTTCGCCGACACCCTTCCCGATTACGCCAAGGATTTGCGCCTCAACCTCGGCTCGATACTCAGCGACCAGCTGCTCGGCGAAGAGCGCAAGCTCGCCCTGCTCCTCGCCTGCGCCCACGGCTCCGGCTACCGCCCGCTGGTCGCGGCGGCGGAAGCCGAAGCCGAGGGCAAGCTGTCGGACGAGGTCGCTGACGCAGCCCGCGGCGCCGCGGCGGTGATGGCGATGAACAACGTCTATTACCGCTTCGTCCACCTCACCTCGAACGCCGAATACGGCACGATGCCGGCCCGCCTCCGGATGAACATCATCGGCAGCCACGGCATCGCCAAGGCGGATTTCGAGCTCTTGAGCCTCGCCGTCTCGGCGATGAACGGCTGCGGCATGTGCATCGACAGCCACGAGCGCGTGCTGCTCGAGCATGGCGTGAAGGCCGACACCATCCAGTCGGCGGTGCGCGTCGCGGCAGTGATGAAGGCGCTGGCGACCGTCCACGCCACGCTCTAGGCGAGCGCGCGGTAGAGCCCGTAAACGCTGACGCAGGTGACCAGCGCGCCGACGAAGGTCAGCA
>DASUXP010000287.1:0-21312 GCA_036377835.1 Sphingomicrobium sp.
GTGAGCAGGAAGCCGGCGATCACCGCACCGGCAAACCCGAACAGCATCTCGTGGCGGTGCCACGCGAGCGCGTCGAACGCCGTCGGAAGAGTGATTTCGCCCATCAGCGAGCAGAGCCAGAGGAGCAGGGCGACGAGGCCCCAGGCGGCGCCGCCGAAGAAGAAGGGGCGGAACCCGCCGCGAAGGAACGGGTGGGTCGCGGCCATGCGCCGCCTGCGCAACGCCAGCATCTGCTCCCCGCGCGTGATCATTCGCCGCTTCCCGCCTTCTTGCCGGCGTCCTCGATCGCCCGGTCGATGAAGCGGACCGAGCGCGGCCGTCCCTCGGCCTCGATCCGGCGGCGATAGCGCGCGAGACGGCGCGCGAGGTCGGTCGCCGGGCTGTCCTCGCCTTCGGCAGGCACGATCGGTTCGGGCTTTTCCATGCTCCAGGACACCTAGGCGCCGGTGCCGCTGTTTTGGATAGGTATGTTTCCGTAAGCGCGGGCGAACGGCGGGCGGCTACCTTTGCGCTCCAGCATTGCTATGAGCGAACCGATGGACCCGCCCGCTCTCGAACGCGCGCTCGAGCCGGAGTCGCACCTGCGCTCGATCCTCGCGACCGTGCCCGACGCGATGGTCGTCATCGACGAAGTCGGCACGATGTTGTCGTTCAGCGCCGCGGCCGAGAAGATGTTCGGTTATTCCGAGGCCGACGTGGTCGGGCGCAACGTGAAGATGCTGATGCCCAACCCCGACCGCGACCGGCACGACCAGTATCTGATCAACTACCGCACGACGGGGAAGCGCAAGATCATCGGCATCGGGCGCGTGACCACCGCCCTTCACAGCGACGGCAACACCTTTCCGATCGAGCTTTCGGTCGGCGAGGCGTGGATCGGCGAGCGGCGCATCTTCACCGGCTTCATCCGGGACTTGACCGAGCGGCAGGAGACCCTGCTGCGCCTGCAGGACCTCCAGTCCGAGCTCGCCCACGTCGGCCGGGTGAGCGAGATGGGCACGCTCGCCTCCTCGCTCGCGCATGAGTTGAACCAGCCGCTCACCGCCGTGGCCAGCTACTGCGAGGCCGCCCGCGACCTGCTCGAGAAGGAGCCCGACGCGGAAACGCTGGCGATGGTGCGCGAGGCGATGGACGAAACGGCCAAGCAGGCGGTCCGCGCCGGCCAGATCGTCCGCCGGCTGCGCGACTTTATGAGCCACGGCGAGACCGAGCGGCGGGTCGAGAGCCTGCAGCGGCTGATCAACGAGGCCAATGCGCTCGCCCTGGTCGGTTCGCGCGAGCACGGGATCGACGTCCAGGTGTCCCTCGACCCCGATGCCGACCGCGTGTTCGTCGACCGCATCCAGATCCAGCAGGTCCTCGTCAACCTGATCCGCAACGCGATCGATGCGATGATCGACAGCCCCACCCGCTGCCTCACCGTCCGAACCCAGGCCGAGGATGGCGCCACGCGGGTGACGGTCGAAGATACCGGAAGCGGGATTGGCGATTCGATCGCCGAGCAGCTCTTTCAACCGTTCGTCACCTCCAAGCAGAACGGCATGGGGATCGGCCTGTCGATCTGCCGCACCATCGTGCAGGCGCACGGCGGACGCATCTGGTTCGAGCCGGGCCGCAACGGCGGCACCGCCTTCCACTTCACGCTACCGACGGGAGAAGCGAAGACATGAGCGACGAAGAGTTGCGTCTGGTTCATCTGGTGGACGACGACGAGGCCATCCGCCGTTCGGTCGGCTTCATGCTGAAGACGTCGGGATTCCACGTGCGAACCTACGAAAGCGGCTTCGATCTGCTGAAGTCGGCCTCCAACCTCGAGCCCGGATGCGTCCTGCTCGACATCCGCATGCCCGGCATGGACGGCCTCGAGGTGCAGGCCACGCTGCGCGACAAGGGCGTGACACTGCCCGTGATCATCATGACCGGCCACGGCGACGTCACCCTCGCAGTCCAGGCAATGAAGTCGGGCGCCATCGACTTCATCGAAAAGCCGTTCGAAAAAGCGGTGCTGCTGGGCGCGATCGAGCATGCGATTCAGCGCCTGCGCCAATCGTCCGCCAACCGCGAGCGCGCCGACGATGCCGCGGTGCGGCTGCAGGTGCTCACGCCGCGCGAGCGAGAAGTTCTCGACGGACTCGCCAGGGGGCTGCCCAACAAGACCATCGCCTATGACCTCGGGATCAGCCCGCGCACGGTCGAGATCCACCGCGCCAATCTGATGAGCAAGCTCGGCGTCAGGAGCCTGTCCGAGGCGCTGCGCATCGCCTTCGCCGCGCAGGAGCAATAGCCGGCCTTCGGACAATTACGGATATCGCCCGGCTCGGCCCATCGTCATCCACCCGTGCAGCCAACGCTGAAATGGGAGTGATCGATGACCACCCGCCAACGCCCCGAAGTGCTAATCGCCCGCGACGAGATCGTCGCTCCCCCGCCGCAGCGCGCATGCGACGACCAGACTTTTGAGCTTCCCGGAGGCATCTATGCGGCGATGGCGGCGATGTTCGCCGGCTTCGTGGCGGTGCTCGGCCTCGCCTTTCGCGGCGGGCACATGGCGGTCGCCTATGGCGTGATTTTCGCCTTCCTCGCGGCATTCTTCGCCATCCCCGCCATATTTCCCCGCTCGAAACCGGTCGAGACCCGGACCAGGGCGCTCAGCTGGGCACGGTTCCACTACAAGGGCATCTCGACGGCGACGGGCCGCACACGGGCGACGGAAGCGACCGTGCTGGTGCTGCTGCTGCCCTTCCTGATCCTCTGCTTCGCCATCGCCATCGCCTCCATCGCCGCGCTGGTTTGACCTGCCGCTGATCGGCGCCGTTCCGTCGCGCGCCCGTTCGCGATAGAGCGGGCTCCGGAAGATGGAGCGGCGGAAATGGCGGACGAAGACGAAATCGGCGCGGTGATCGACGAGATGTACGCGATGATCTCCGGGCCCGCCGGCCCGCGCGACTGGTCGCGGCAGACGAACTGCTTTCTCCCCGAAGCGAAGCAGGTGCGCACCTGGGTCGACGATCAGGACCGGCCGCAGAAGCTCGGCATGAGCCTCGACGAATATGCGTCGAACACCCAGCCCTTCTTTGATGCCAACGACTTCTTCGAGGTGGAGACGGAGAGGCGCATCGACCTGTTCGGCAACATCGCCCACGTGTGGAGCGCGTACGAGGCGCGGCGCACGCCCGACGAGGACCCGCCCGAGCGGCGCGGGATCAATTCGATCCAATTGTTTCGCGACGCCGAACGCGGCTGGCGAATCATCCACATGATCTGGGACAATGAGCGCAATCCGTCGCTCGAATGGCCCAACCGCGCTGGAGTCCGCGCGGATTGAGCAGCCGCGTCGCCGTCCTCGGTGCCGGAGCGATCGGCGGCTGGGTCGCTGCACGGCTGGCGCTGGCCGGCAACGAAGTCATGGCGCTGACCAGCCGCGGCGCGGTCGACCGGATCGAGCTCGAAGAGCACGGTCGCGTTGAAACGGCCGAGCTTTCCCGGTTCGACTCGCCCGCCGACCTGCTGGTGGTCGCGGTGAAGGCGACGGCGCTGGCCGCCGCTGCTCCCCAGGCGGCGAAGCTGATCGGGCCCGCCACGACCATCGTCCCGATGCTCAACGGAGTGCCCTGGTGGTTCGTCGAAGGCGAGCCACTGCGTTCGGTCGACCCCGCGGGCGCGATTGGGTCGGCCCTGCCGTTCGGGCAGATCGTCGGCTGCGTCGTCCACGCATCGTGCAGCCGTGCAGCCGATGGCCGCGTTGTGGTGCGGCACGCGGACAAGCTGATCATCGGCGAGCCCGACGGGCTGACCGGCGAGCGGCTGGCGAGGCTCTTCGCTCTGCTCGACGATGCCGGCTTGCGCCCCGACATGACCGGCAACGTGCGCCGCGCGATCTGGTACAAGCTGTGGGGCAATGCGACGATCAATCCCTTGTCGGCGGTCACTCGAGCGACGGCCGACAAAATCCTCGCTGACCCCGAATGCCGCGGCTGGATGCTCGAGGGCATGGCCGAGCTCGCCGCCATCGGCGCGGCGATCGGCTGCCCGATCAGCGAGAGCGGCGAGGACCGGATGCAGGTCACCGCGCGGCTCGGCACGTTCAAGACCTCGATGCTTCAGGACGTCGAGGCCGGGCGTCCGATCGAGCTGGAAGCGCTCGTCGGCGCCCCGCGCGAAATTGCCCGCCGCCAAGGCATCGCGACGCCCGCGCTCGACCGGCTGTACGATGTGACGAAGCTGATGGCCGAGAGTTTAGGCCTTCTCCCCTCCCTGCCAAGGGAGGGGTACGGGGTGGGTAGCGGATGAAGCGGCTCGATGCCGCTTCGGGAGCTGTCTCGCAGCCATTGAGGCTGCTTGTCAGCACCCACCCCTAGCCCCTCCCTTCCAGCGAGGGGGAAATGCGTCCGACGCAATCGCCGAAGCCGATGCGCGCCGCGCCCTCGCCCTCGCACCAGGCGTGCAGCGTCACTTCGTCTCCGTCCTCGAGGAAGCTTCGCGTCTCGCCGCTCGCAAGCTCGACCGGCTGCTTGCCGCCGCGGCTGATCTCGAGCAGCGAGCCCAGCCCGGTGTCGCTGTCAGTCGACAAAGTGCCGGTCCCGATCAGGTCGCCGGGCTGGAGGTTGCAGCCGTTGGAGCTGTGGTGGGCGACGATCTGCGCCGCGCTCCAGTACATCGCAACGTCGGCCGATCCGCGCGACAGCACGTGCGGTGCGAGGCCTTCCGCCCGCATGCGCTCGGTCGACAGCGTGACCTCCAGCTGGATCGCGAGCGCGGCGGCTTCGGCTTCCGGCTCACGCAAATAGGGGAGGGGCTGCGGGTCGCCGGCGGGCCTCGCCGGCATCGGCTTGCGGAACGGGGCGAGCGCCTCGCCGCTCACCACCCAGGGCGAAACGCTGGTCAGGAAGTTCTTGGCGAGGAACGGTCCGAGGGGCTGATATTCCCACCCCTGGATGTCGCGTGCCGACCAGTCGTTGAGCAGGCAATAGCCGGCGATATGCTCGTTGGCCTGGCCGATCGGAATCGGGTTCCCGAGCTCGTTGCCTTCCCCGATCCACATGCCGAGCTCGAGCTCATAATCGAGGCGGCGGCTGGGGCCATATTCGGGCGCCTCGGCGTCCGGCGCCTTGCGCTGGCCGCTCGGGCGGATGACCGGCTCGCCCGACGCGCGCACCGAGCTCGCCCGCCCGTGATAGCCGATCGGCACATATTTGTAGTTGGGGAGCAGCGGATTGTCGGGGCGGAACTGCTTGCCGACATTGGTGGCGTGATGGATGCCGACATAGAAATCGGTGTAGTCGCCGACCAGGCAGGGCACGTGCATCCGCGCCTCGGTCTGACCGATCAGCTGCCCTTCCACGTCGTCGCGATAGCGCTCGTCGCAAAGCAGCTCCTGCAGCCGCTCGCGAAGCGCGCTTTGCGCCGTGGGGCCGCGGGCCAACCAGCCGTTGAGCACCGGCTGCGACAGGTCCTCGCGCCATTCCTCGTCGAGCAAATCGGCGATGGCGGCGAGATCGAGCACGAAATCGCCGATCGCGACTCCGGCCCTGCGGCGGCGCTGCCCGACCGAGAAGATCCCGAGCGGCAGGTTCTGCACGGGGAAATCGCTGCCCTCGGCGCTTTCGACCCAGCTGGTCAGTGCGGGATCGTTGGTCCCGCCAGTCACGGCAGCTTCGCCTTGGGGAACCCCGTCCAGGCCTCGTCGTAATCGGGCTGCGCGTGCTCCAGCGCCCATTGCGTCGGACGGTAAGGCCAGCAGGTCTCGACCATGAAGGCCATCGTCCCCTCGATCTTCGCCGGCTTCAGCTCCGCCTCGCTCGCTATCTTCCAGCTGTCGACGTCGGGCCCGTGCCCGCTCATCAAATTATGGAGCGAAAGGCCGCCGGGCGCGAAGTCTTCGGCCTTGGCGTCGTAGGCACCGTGGATCAGGCCCATCGCCTCACTCATCACGTTGCGGTGGAACCATGGCGGGCGGAAGGTATCCTCGGCGACCATCCAACGCGGCGGAAAGATCACGAAATCGGCGTTCGCCCGACCGGGGACGTTGCTGGGGGACGTCAGCACGGTGAAGATCGACGGGTCCGGGTGATCGAAGCTTACCGTGCCGATCGTGTTGAACAGCGAAAGGTCATAGCGGCAAGGCGCGTAATTGCCGTGCCAGGCGACGACGTCGAGCGGCGAATGGTCGAGGATCGTCGTCCACAAATGCCCAAGCGATTTCTGCATCACCTCGGTCGGCTCGTCCTTGTCCTCGAACCAGGCGACGGGCGCCTCGAAGTCGCGCGCGTTGGCGAGGCCGTTGGAGCCGATCGGCCCCAGCTCGGGCAGGCGGAACGGCAGCCCGTAATTCTCGGCGACATAGCCGCGCGCCTCGCCGTCGAGCAACTGCACGCGGAATTTCATGCCGCGGGGGACGATCCCGATGAACCCCGGGGCGATCTCCAGCCGTCCGAGCTCCGTCTGCAGCTCGATCGACCCCAGCTGCGGGATGATCACCAGCTCGCCGTCGGCATCGACGAACACTCGAGCGTCCATGCTTTTCGTCGCCCGGTAAACGTGCACCGCGACGCCCTCGAGATCCTCGGGCATGCGCGCGTGGAGCATGGTCGCGATGCCGTCGACGAAATCCGTGCCGTGGGGCAGCTCCGTCGGGTCCCAGCGCAACCGGTTGGGCGCGAGCGGCTCGGCCGACGGCGGCGCGGAAAACAGCGGCGCGCCGGCATATGCGGTGAACGGCCGGTGATCCGCGGTCGGCCGCATCCGGTAGAGCCAGCTGCGCCGGTTCTCGTGCCGCGGCGAGGTGAAGCTGCTGCCGGACAATTGCTCGGCATAGAGGCCGTAGGCAGGGCGCTGCGGCGAGTTCCGGCCCTTGGGCAGCGCACCCTCGACCGCCTCGCTTTCGAAATGGCCGCCGAAGCCGGTCATGTAACGGAGCGTCTCGCCCATGGGCGTGGCCGTTAGTCGGTCGGGGCCGCAAACTCAAACGGGCGCGGCGCTCGAAAGCGCCGCGCCCGCGCGCAGGCAGGGACTCGCAACCCGCCCGCCTAATGCCTGTCAGCTCTGGTTGATGTTCACGTCGACCTTGTTGGGCACGTTCACGTCCGTCTTGCTGCCGAAGCCGAGCTGGCCGCGGAAGAGGAACAGAAGCACCAGCACTACAATGATCAGGAGCACGACGGCGAGCACTCCGCCGCCGCCGCCTCCGCCATCGCCCGTTTCGACTATGGTCGTCCGCTCGCGGTCGGTGTCGTCGCGATCATCGGCCATGGAAACTCTCCCTGTGTCGCCTGTTGTATTGGCGAAACGAACGAACCTTTGCGGGACGGGTTCCCGCTGCAGGAGGCATGATGAGGACAGGCATAGTGACGTTCGGAGCAAGCATCGTCGCACTCGCAGGTTGCGCCCGCGAGCAGCCGCCCCAGCCGGCCAACGACGTGAACGTCGTCGTCAATTCGGACTCAGTGGCAACCGCGACCGAGGCGCGGACCGAGGGCGGAATCCCGGGCGAGCCGGAGGTCGTTTCCGAGCCCAGGGGCCCGATCGACCCGAAGAGCCCCGAAGCCGCCGGCCAGGTGGTCCAGCATTACGGCGCGCTGATCGAGCAGGGCCGCTTCGCCGAGGCGGAGAAGCTGTGGGGCGATGCCGCCACGGCCAAGGCGTTCGAATCCGCGCTCGACCGTTATTCCGAGGTGCATCTGGAGATCGGCAAGCCCGGCGACATGGAAGGCGCAGCGGGCTCTATCTACGTGACCGAGCCGGTGACCTTCTACGGCAAGCTTAAGACGGGGGAGCAGTTTCGCCGCGCGGCGAGCATCATCTTGCGGCGGGTCAACGACGTGCCCGGATCGACCGAAGCGCAGCGCCGCTGGCACATCGAACGGATCGAGTGGGCCGCGCCCTAGAGGCTGTTCAGGATCTCGTTGGCCTTCTTCGCGTCTTCGGGCGTGATCGTGGCGCCGGTGGCGTCGGTCGGCGCTTCGGCATTGGCCGAGGCATTCGACGCGTCGCCGGAACCGCCGGCGAAATCATAGGCGAACCAGACGATCCCCGCCGCCCAGACGAGCGCCATCCAGCGGCTCTTGAACACCGTGCTGAGGCGCATCGGGACCATACGGCGAGAATCGCCGCACCGGCTTAAGATTCGGTTGTCTCGGGATGGACGATCTCGCGACAGTGGAAGCGGTCGCGGATGCGGCTGTTGAAATAGACCCCCTTGGCGAACGCCGAGCGGAAGGTATTCGCGACACTTTCCGGCACGCCCTCATAGACGTAGCGCCGCCCCGTCACGAACTCGACCCACAGCTGTTCGCGGTCGGAATCATAGACGAAGCGGCGAATGACCGTGGAGGGCATGAGCGGGAAACGCGCCTGTTGCGTTGAGTGTCCCTAGCGCCGTCCCCCGAACCGCGTTCGGCCCTGCTTCCCGAACCGCCCCTTCCGCGTTCCCGGCTTGCCCTCGGTCGAATGACCGAGCGGGCGCGGGGCGACCCGCTGGTCGTGGGGGATTCCGAGGTCGTCTTCCTCGAGCCGGCGGATTTCGTCGCGCAGCCGCGCGGCCTCCTCGAACTCGAGGTCGGCGGCAGCCTTGCGCATCCGCTCCTCGAGGTCGCCGATATAGGCCTTGAGGTTGTGGCCGACGAGGTGCGGCCGCTCCTCGTCGCCGGTGTCGACGACCACGCCGTCGCGCTGGGTCACGTCGGCGAGCAAATCGTGGATCTGGCGCCTAATGCTCTCCGGCGTGATTCCGTGCTCTTCGTTGTACGCGAGCTGCTTCTCGCGCCGTCGGCCGGTCTCGGCTAGCGCGCGCTCGATCGAGCCGGTGATCGTGTCGGCGTAGAGGATCACCCGCCCCTCGACGTTGCGCGCGGCGCGGCCGATGGTCTGGATCAGCGACGTTTCCGAGCGCAGGAATCCTTCCTTGTCGGCGTCGAGGATCGCCACCAGCCCACACTCGGGGATGTCGAGCCCCTCGCGCAGCAGGTTGATGCCGACGAGCACGTCATAGACGCCGAGCCGCAGCTCGCGGATCAGCTCGATGCGCTCGAGGGTCTCGACGTCGGAGTGCATGTAGCGGACCTTGAGGCCGGCCTCGTGCAGGTATTCGGTGAGGTCCTCGGCCATGCGCTTGGTTAGTGTGGTGACGAGCGTGCGATAGCCCTTCTTCGCCGTCAGCTTGGCCTCATTGACGAGGTCGTCAACCTGGTCCTCGACCGGCTTGATTTCGACCGGCGGGTCGATGAGGCCGGTCGGCCGGATCACCTGCTCGGAGAAGACGCCGCCCGTCTCGTTCATTTCCCACGGTCCGGGAGTCGCCGAGACGAACGTCGTCTGCGGGCGCATCGCGTCCCATTCGTTGAAGCGCAGCGGACGGTTGTCGATGCAGCTCGGCAGGCGGAAGCCATATTCGGCCAGCGTGATCTTCCGCCGATGGTCGCCGCGCGCCATCGCGCCGATCTGCGGCACCGTCTGGTGGCTCTCGTCGATGAACAGAAGGGCGTTGTCGGGGAGATATTCGAACAAGGTCGGCGGCGGCTCGCCAGGCAGGCGGCCCGTGAGGAACCGAGAGTAATTCTCGATCCCCGCGCAGGAGCCGGTTGCGGCAATCATCTCGAGGTCAAAGTTGGTCCGCTGCTCGAGCCGCTGCGCTTCCAGCAACCGCCCCTCGGCGGTTAGCTCCTTCAGCCGCTCCGCGAGCTCATGCTTGATCGCCTCCATCGCCTGCTTGAGCGTCGGGCCGGGCGTCACATAGTGCGAGTTCGCATAGACCTTGATGCTGTCGAGCGACGCGATGGTCTTGCCGGTCAGCGGATCGAACTCGCTGATGTCCTCGATCTCGTCGCCGAAAAAGCTGACCCGCCACGCCATGTCCTCATAGTGCGACGGGAAAATCTCGAGGCTGTCGCCGCGCACCCGGAAATTGCCGCGCGCGAAGGCCTGGTCGTTGCGGCGGTACTGCAGCGCGACCAGCTTGCGGATGACTTCGCGCTGGTCCTCCTGTCCGCCCTTCTTCAGGCTGAAGGTCATCGCCGAATAAGTCTCGACCGAGCCGATGCCGTAGAGGCACGAGACCGAGGCGACGATGATCACGTCGTCGCGCTCGAGCAGCGACCGCGTCGCCGAGTGGCGCATGCGGTCGATCGCCTCGTTCACGCTCGACTCCTTCTCGATATAGGTGTCGGTGCGCGGGACGTAGGCCTCGGGCTGATAGTAATCGTAATAGCTGACGAAATATTCGACCGCGTTGTCGGGAAAGAAGCTCTTGAACTCGCCGTAGAGCTGCGCGGCGAGGATCTTGTTGGGCGCGATCACCAGCGCCGGCCGCTGCAGGGTCTCGATGACCTTCGCCATGGTGAAGGTCTTGCCCGAGCCGGTGACTCCGAGCAGCACCTGGCTCTTCTCGCCGTCCTTGACGGCCTCCGTGAGCTCGCGGATCGCCTGCGGCTGGTCGCCCGCGGGCTCATAGTCCGACACGATCTTGAACGCCCTGCCGCCCTCGGCCTTGTTGGGACGCGCGGGCTTGTGCGGAACGAAGGTCTCGGCGGTTTCCGGCTCGGCGAGGCTGGTACGGATCTGAATCGCCATCGCCGCTATATGGTCGGGCGCTGCGGGCGGAACAACCAAGGAACGCATGCGGTGGGACCGCGACTCCGCTAGTGCAAGGCAGCAGACCCGCTTATGGTCGCTCCTGGCAACAGGGGAGCCTCACATGAAGAAGATGGTCATCGTGATCGCCGGCACGGCCGCGCTCGCGGCGTGCAACAAGCCCGCGGTCAATGAGAAGAACGCCAGCGTTTCCGAAGTCGCCAATGCGGTGCGCGAATCGGGCATCGCCAACGAAAGCTTTCTGAAGGCGGGCCAGTGGCAGGTGAAGGCGATCGTGGAGGACATGTCGATGCCCAACCTTCCCGCCGAGGCGCAGGCGCAGATCAAGCAGACCATGCAGCGCGCGGCCGCAAACACCTTCGAATATTGCCTGACCGAGGAGGAGGCGCGGCGCCCGGCGGGCAAGTTCTTCACCGGCAAGGAGGACAGCAACTGCCGCTATGACCACTTCCAGCTCGGCGGCGGCAAGTTCGATGCGGCGATGCGCTGCGAGGAGCAGGGCCACGTCCAGACGATGAAGATGAACGGCACCTACTCGCCCGACAATTACACCACGCATGTGGAAATGAACGTTGACGGCGGGCCGCAGGGCAAGGTCACGATGAAGATGCGCTCGGAAGCCAAGCGCATCGGCCAGTGCACGGCCCAGACGGCGAGCAAGTGAGGGGAGGCCGCCAATGATCGGCTATGTGACGCTGGGCAGCAACGACCTCGCCCGGTCGCGCGCTTTCTACGATTCGCTGATGCCGGTGATCGGCGCCGGCCGGATCATGGAGTTCGGCGACAATTTCACGATGTACGGCACGGCGATGAACCGTCCCGGGCTCGCCGTGTGCAAGCCCTATGACGGCAATGGCGCGACTGCCGGCAACGGCAACATGGCGGCGATCGCCTGCGCCAGCCGCGCCGACGTCGACGCGCTCCACGCCAAGGCGATCGAGCTCGGTGGGAGCGACGAGGGCCCGCCCGGGGTCCGCGGCGACGAGGGCCCGCAGGCCTTCTACGGCGCCTATTTCCGCGATCCCGACGGCAACAAGATCGCCGCCTTCCGGATCGGTCCGGCCGATTGATCGGTTGACCGCGCTGATGGGCGCGGTGGTCCTCCTCAATCGGCGCGGCGGAACGGCCGCAGCCGACCCGAAGATTGCCGATCGCGTGGCGTCCGCGCTGGCCGCCGCCGGCGTCGATGCGGTGATCGAGCCGATCGGCGGCGGCGATTGCGAGGTCCGGGCCAAGGCCATCGCCGAGCGCGGCGACCCCTTGTTGATCGCCGGCGGCGGCGACGGGACCATCGCCGCGGCAGCGTCCGCGCTCGCCGGCACCGGGACCGCGCTCGGCATCCTCCCGCTCGGCACGCTCAACCATTTCGCGCGCGACCTCGGCATCCCGACCGAGATCGAGGAGGCGGCGCGGGTGATCGCCGCGGGCAAGGCGCGCCGCGTCGACGTGGGCGAGATGAACGGCCGCGTGTTCATCAACAACAGTGCGATCGGGCTCTACCCGCTGATGGTCCTCGACCGCGACCTCCAGCGGCGGCATCTCGGGCGGAGCAAGCGCCTGGCGATGGTCGTCGCCTCGGTGCGGACGCTCGCGCGTTTCCGGCACCGCCGGCTGACGCTGACCGTCAACGAGGAGCGCCAGGGCCGAATCGACACGCCGCTGCTGTTCGTCGGCAACAACGATTACCGCATCGATCTCGGCGCGCCCGGCCGGCGCGAGAGCCTCGACGACGGAGAGCTGTGCGTGATGGTGATGCGCAAGAAGACCCGCCGCGGCCTCGTAGCCGCCAGCATCCGCGCCTTGTTCGACCGCTCGCGCCCCGACGACATGGTGCGCATCGACGACGTCCAGCGGCTCCGCGTCGGCAGCCACCGCAGTCATCTGACTGTCTCGCTCGACGGGGAAGTGGTGCGCGCCGAGCCGCCGCTCGATTATGCGATCCGCAAGCAGGCCCTGAAGGTAATCGCGCCGTGAAGCTTGCCGCCGCTGCCATTGCGCTCATGCTTGTTGGATGCGCGACGGTCGAGCCACGCGCCGCTCGGCCCGTTGCCGAAGTCGGAATCGCGTTCGACTCGAACGGCGAGATCGCGAGCTTCGCCGACGGCTATGCCGATCCCGCCGCCGGCCGCCGCGTCACTGCCGACGATCCCGCCCGAGTTGCCTCGGTCAGCAAGCTGGTCGTCGCCGTCGGCGTCATGAAGCTCGTCGAGCAGGGCAGGCTCGACCTCGACTCCGACGTTTCCCGCTGGCTCGGCTGGAGCTTGCGCAACCCCGCCTTCCCGGAGCAGGCGATCACGCTGCGAATGCTCCTGTCGCACACCAGCTCGGTGCGCGACCATGACGACCAATATGCGATCCCCCTCGGCCACAGCCTTCGCGAGGTCATGGCCGACCCGCAGTCGTGGGACGGGTCGCACGGGCCGGGGCAGGGCTATTTCGCTTATTCGAACATGAACTTTCCGATCGTCGGCTCGATCGTCGAGCGGGTGACCGGAGAACGGTTCGACATCTGGATGCGCCGCGAGGTGCTCGATCCGATGCGCATCGATGCCTGCTTCAACTGGCCGACGTGCAGCGATTCCGCGGTCGCTCGTGCGGTGGTGCTGATGCAGGACGGCAAGGCCGTTCGCGACGACCTTGGCGGCAAACGCCCCGATTGCCCGGTCTATGTCGATGAGGGCGCCCCATGCGATCTCTCCCGCTGGAAGCCGGGCGAGAATGGCGCCTCCTTTTCGCCCCAGGGCGGGTTGCGCATCTCCGCGCGCGGGCTCGCCCGCGTCGGGCGCATGCTGCTCGGCGGCGGCACCCTCGACGGGGTGCGGATCCTCGGCCCGCAATCGGTCGAGCTCATGCTCTCGCCGGCATGGCGGTTCGACGGCCGCAACGGCTCGCGCGCCGAGGAAAGCGCCACCGTCTGCTCCTACGGCCTCGCCTCGCAGCAGATCCCGACGCCCGGATGCGCCGACGATCCCGGCACGCGCGGAGCGACCCTGGTCGGCCACGCGGGCGATGCCTACGGGCTCCGCTCAGGGCTGTGGATCGACCGCGAGCGCGGCCGCGGGATCGCTTATTTCGTCACCAACGTTCCCGATGATCCGCCGGAAAGGAGCGCGTTCAGCCCGGCGGAAGTCCACGCCTTCCACCGGGCCTATGCGCTACTGAAGCCCTAGAGGCCGCGCTCGGGTGTCGGCGGCGGGGGCGGCGGCGGAGGCGGCGGCGCCGGGCAGGCGTCGGTCGCCAGGATCACCGATCCGTCGGGGCAGGTCTGCGTCGCCGGCGGCGGGGGCGGAGGCAAGGGCGGGGGAGGCGGCGGAGGCGGCGGTGCCGCGACGTCGTTGAAATTGTAGATGAGGCTCGCCAGCAGGCTGTGCGAACGGAAGCGGCTGCGCAAGTCGACGATGTTCGGTGCCGCGATACCGAAGTCGTGGTCGTCCTTGATCCTGCCCGCGTCGAAATAGCGGTATTTGAGTCCGACATCGAAATGCCGGAACACCGGTGCGCGCACTCCGGCGATCAATTGCCACGCGAACCGGTTGTCGCTGATCGAGAAGCCCTCGGCATCCGGAAGGTCGATGCGCTGGTTGACCCATGCGATCCCCGCGCCGGCTCCGGCATAGAAGTTGACCGTCTCGTCCCTGCCGACGTCGATCATCGCATTGGCCATTAGCGAATAGGCGCGCGAATGGCCGGTCGCCCTATGATCGCCGAAGATGTCGCTATATTCGTCGTGCTTGGCCCATTTGTAGGCGCCTTCGACCTCGGCCCTGAACATTCCAAAGTCGTATCCGGCGATGAGGTCCCCATCGACGCCGAGCTTGTGATCGATGTCGAAATCCGCGTCCCCGACGATCAGGGGATTGTCGACGTTCACGTGTGAATCCCGCGCCGCCATCGGCCCGGCTTCGATTCCGAAATAGGCCGAATGGTCGCGCGCGACCGCGGGCGTGGCGGCGAGCGCGGCGGCAGCCGCCGCTGCAAGCAGATAGGTCTTCATGATATTGCCCCCGTTTTCTGTGAAGGGCAGTGTAACGCACAAGGCGAGCGCGTGTCGAGCAGATGACAGATGCTCTGTCCGGGGGCGCTTCAGGTGAACAGGGTCGTCAGCCAGTAGAACAAAGCCGCGACCGCCGCGGAAGCGGGGATGGTGATCACCCAGGCGGTCATCACGCTTTGCGCGACCTGCCAGCGTACCGCCGACGCCCGCCGCGCGGCTCCGGCGCCGATGATGCAGCCGGTGATCGTGTGCGTCGTCGACACCGGAATCCCGAGCCAGGAGGCGGTGAACAGCATTACCGTGCCGCCCGCCGATGCGCTGAACCCCTGGTGCTGCGACAGCTTGGTGATGCGCGTGCCCATCGTCTCGATGATCCGCCACCCGCCGGTCAGCGTGCCGAGGCCGATTGCGATGTAGCAGCTGATCGCCACCCAGTGCGGGACGTGAAACTCGCCCTGAAGATAGCCGGTCGAATAGAGCAGCACCGCGATGATCCCCATCGTCTTCTGCGCGTCGTTGAGCCCGTGGCCGATCGAGTAGGTCGCCGAGGAGACGAGGTGGAGCGAGCGGAAGGTTCGCTCAGCTCCGGCCGCCGTCGCGCGGACGCCGAGCCAGCTGGTAACGAGCATGATCATCATCGAGAGGATCATGCCCAGGGTTGGCGAGAGCACGATCGCGACCAGGGTCTTGTTGAGCCCCGACCACTGGATTCCGCTTAGGCCCGAGTGCGCCACCCCGGCTCCGACTATGCCGCCGACCAGCGCATGGCTCGACGATGAGGGAATGCCTTTCAGCCAGGTGACGATGTTCCAGAACATTGCCCCGATCAATGCTCCGAACACGACCGCCGGCGTGACCAGGTCCTTGTCGATGAGGCCCTTGCCGATCGTGTCGGCGACCTTGTGCAGCTCGGGCACGGCGAGGGAGAGGAAGTAAGCGGCGAAGTTGAAGAAAGCGGCGAAGGCCACCGCCTTGGCCGGGCTCAGCAGCCGTGTCGCGACGACCGTGGCGATCGAGTTGGCGGCGTCGTGCAGGCCGTTGAGGAAATCGAAGGCGAGCGCGATTGCGATCAGCCCGACCAGCAGCGGAAGCGCGAGCTCGTGCATCTAGGCGTGGTCGATGACGATGCCGTCAATCTGGTTCGCGACGTCCTCGAAGGCGTCGGTCACCCGCTCGAGCGTCTTGAACACCTCGCGCGCGACGGCGAACTGCAGCGGGTCCTGCCGAGCGCTCTGGAACGCGCGCTTGAGGCCTGCCGCGTGGACGTCGTCCGCCTCGCCCTCGAGCGCCACCAGCCGGCCGGTGAGCTCGTGGAGCTTCAGCGCATTGCCGCTGACGTTGCGTAGCAGGGGCACGGCCCGGGCCGTGACCGCCGCCGCCTCGGAGATGAGGTTGACGATCTCCTTCATCTCGGGCCGCAGCTCGCGCAGCTCGTAGAGGTCGATCGCCCGGGCGGCGGCCAGCATCTCGTCGATCGCATCATCCATCGCGCCGATGAGCGAGGTGATCGCGCCGCGGTCGAAGGGCGTCAGGAAGGTCTTTCTGACGGCGGTGAGGACCTGGCGGATGAGGTCATCGGCGTCATGCTCGCGGTCCTGGATGACCTGGAGCATGCTGGCGGTCGAGCCGCCGTCGCTGGCCAGCTCCTGCAAGGCGTCGGCCGCCCCGACAAGCGTCGCGGCATGGGCCTCGAACAGGCCGAAGAAATCCCCGCGCTGGGGCAGTAGCCGCTGAAACCAGTTGAACATAACAGCGCCCCTGACGCCTTCCCCGGAGCAGCCCTTAGAGGAGAGCCGCAGGGGCGGCAACGCCGGAAAGCCGGCGTTAAGGCTTGGCATGCGAGTGTGAGCCTCGGTCGAGCCATGGAGCTCGAAAGGGGTGCCGCGATGAACCGGAAGGCGATTGTCGCTGTCTTGATCGTCGGATTGAGCGTGCTGCTCTTCGTCGCGGTGCGGACTGCCAACCGCGCCGACGCGGCGAGCAGCGACTGCTATTCGGGCGAGCAGGGCCCCGCCACCCCGACCATCTGCAACTAGCGCCTCCTACTTCTTGTCGCCGTCGCTCCACAGCTTGTCGACGCGCGCCAGCGTGAACGTCGGGCCAGAGCCCGCATCCGCGACCACCCCGACGCAGGTGCAGTAGATCTTCTTTCCCGCGTTCGCGCGGACATAATCCTGCGACGACGCCCTCTTCAGCACCGGGAAGTTCTTCAGTGTTTTGCCTTGGGGAAGCTCGATCCTGAGCAGCCCCGTGCCGTCGACCTTGTCCTCGCAGCCCGGCCAGCTCGGCTCCTGCAGCATGTAGCCGTAGTCTTCATTGTAGACGAGGAAGGCGGTGATCGAGACCGTCCGCGCCGCGGCGGGCTTGGCCTTCTTCGCCTTCAGCGCGCAGACGGTGGTGCGCTCGGCGGGCGCCGCTTGAGCGGCTGCGTCTGTCTGGGCGGGCGCGGCGGCGGCGGACGGCGCCGCGAGCAATGCCGCCAGCGCCGCCGCGATCGTACCGGTGATCCGATCCATTAAAATCGCCTTTACCGGAGTCGGAGTCGGCCCATAGCGGAGATTCGGTCGCGCCGAAATGGCCGGATAAGCTAAGCACTTGCGCGGGCTGGCGGTTCGCCGCACAGTCCGCCCTCGCCAGGGAGGGGCCGTGGCACGCATATTCCTCAGTTACGCGCGCTCTGACGTCGATTGCGCAAAACGGCTTGCTGGGCTGGTCGGCAGCGCCGGCCACGATGTCTGGTGGGACCGCGAGCTGCACGGGGGTTCACGCTTCACCACCGAGATCGACAAGGCGTTGCAGGACGCCGAGGCCGTAGTCGTGCTCTGGTCGGATGCATCGCTCGAATCCGCCTGGGTGCAGGACGAGGCCGCCGAGGGCCGCGATTCCGGTCGGCTGGTGCCGATCACGATCGACTCCGTGCGCCCGCCGCTCGGGTTTCGGCAGTATCAGGCGATCGACCTCACCGACTTGAGGAACGGGGAGCGGCCCGAACGGCTCGACGAGCTCCTCCGAGCGATCGTCAAGATGGCCGCTCCCGACGAGCGCAAGCCGGCCCGCGAAGCTGCCCCCGCCAAGGAAGAGGCGGCTACGAAACATTCGATCTGCGTCCTGCCGTTCGTGAACATGAGCGGCGATCCCGAGCAGGAATATTTCAGCGACGGGATCACCGAGGACATCATCACCGATTTGTCGAAGGTGTCGGCGCTTTCGGTCGTCGCCCGCAACACCGCCTTCACCTTCAAGGGCCAGACGCTCGACGTGAAGGAGGTCGCTCGGACCGTCGGGGTCAGCCATGTGCTCGAAGGCAGCGTGCGCAAGGCCGCGAGCCGCGTCCGCATCACTGCGCAGCTGATCGACGGTGCCAAGGGCGACCACGTCTGGGCCGACCGCTACGACCGCGACCTCACCGACATTTTCGCCATCCAGGACGAGATTTCGAAGGCGATCGTCGCGGCGCTGAAGGTCAAGCTCCTGCCGCAGGAAAAGAAGGCGATCGAGGAGCGCGGCACGAGCATCCCCGAGGCCTATAATTTCTATCTTCTCGCCCGCCAGCAGCTGATCGGCGGGGCTTTCGGCGATCCCCGCCGCGACGAGACGATAGTTCGCATCTGCCAGCAGGCGACGGTCATCGACCCCGGTTACGCGCAGGCGTGGGGGCTGATGGCCTTCGCCCAATCGGAGCTGCGCTTCTGGCACGGCCGCGACGCGGACGCGCTGCCGGCGGCCGAGCGGGCGCTCGAACTCAAGCCCGACATGGCCGAAGTGCGCTGCGTCAAGGCGCGCTACCTCGAGGAAGCGGGCCGCCAGGAGGACGCCGACCGCGAGATCGAGGCGGCGCTCGCCCGCGACAGCGAGTCGTGGGAGGTCAACCGCGAAGCCGCGCGCATGCACTTCCGCGCCGGCCGCATCGAACAGGCGGTCCCCTATTTCGAGAAGGCCGCGGCGCTGATGGAGACCGACTGGCACAATCCGTCGATGCTGATGACCTGCTATCATGCGCTCGGCGACCGCGAGAATCTGGAGCGCGCCGCGCGCATGACGCTCGACCGGGCGCAGCTCGCCCTGGCGCACGACCCGACCAACGGCGCCGCCATCGCGGTCGGCGCGTCGGCGCTATCGATCTTCGGCGAAAGGGACCGCGCCAAGGAGTGGATCCAGCGCGGCCTGCTGCTCGACCCCGAGAATCTGTCGATGCGCTACAATCTCGCCTGCGCCCTGGTGATGGAGCTCAAAGAGCCGGAGATGGCGCTCGACGTCCTCGAATTGTTCTTCGAGCGCGTCGGCAGCCCGATCCACGTCAAGCATCTCGAGGCGGACCCGGACCTCGACACCATCCGCGACCACGAGCGCTTCCGCACCATGCTGGCAGGCGCGAAGCAGCGGCTGGGGATCGCCGAGGCCGCGGCCTAGCTGCCGCTTGGCCGCCGCGCCGCGGCCGATTGCTCGCGCACTTTCCTGAACTCGGACCCGGCGTTCCACTGCGGCCAGTCGCGGCTGTTCGCCAGCCGCTCGCCGATCGCGTAGAACAGCTCCGCCTCCTGCTTGGCCCCTTCGAGGTTCCAGTCCCGCGACCAGGCGTCGCACGTCTGGTGGTAGCATTTGGCGGTGAAGGCATCCAGCCAGCGCTCGCCCGCCGGCCGCCCGCCGTCGACCAGGTCGTAGGCGCCGGCGAGCGCCATATCGAGCAGCACCGGTACCCCGCGCTTGGCCAGCGAGAAATGATCGGCGCGATAGAACAGCCCGCGCTCGGGGTGGTTCTCGGGCGTGACGTAGCGCTCCTGCGCCCGGGCCACCTCCTCGAGGTAGCGCTCCAACTCGCTCTGCCCGCGCCCGACCAGCACCACGTCCTTCACCCGCCCCGCCGTCTGCAGCGTGTCGAAGGTCAGGTTCGCGGCCATCGTCTCGTGCGGGTAGAGCGGGTGCTGGGCATAATATTCGCTGCCGAGCAGCCCGCGTTCCTCCCCCGTCCAGGCCGCGAACAGCAAGGTGCGCTGCGGCCGTGGTCCGTGGGCGAACTTGCGCGCCACCTCGATCATCGCAGCCAGGCCCAGCGCGTCGTCCATCGCGCCCGGCCGCACCGTCCGCCCCTCCGCGTCGGGAGCGCCGATCCCGTAGGCGTCCCAATGCCCGCCATAACTGACCGTCTCGTTGGGATAGCGGGAGCCGGTGAGCTTGCCGATCACGTTGCGGCTGGTGATTCGCTCGAGCTTCACCCCGGCATGGGCGGAGAAGCTGGTCTTGAGGTCGATCGGACGGAATGCCGCGCTCTGTGCCTGCCGCTTCAGCGTCTCGTAATCATAGCCGGCTCGCTTCAGCAGCGCTTCCGCCGCCGGCCGCTGGATCCAGCCCTGCAGCAGCAGCGGCTGCTGCGCTCCGGCGGGAAGGACGATGTTGTAATTCTCCCCCATAGCGCTCTCGACGACGTTCCAGCCGTATCCAGCGCCCGCGGTTTCGTGGACGATCAGCGCGGCGATGGCGCCGCGGCGAGCGGCCTCGTCGAACTTGTAGGTCCAGCGGCCGTAATAGGTCATCGTCGGCCCGCCGAACTTGCCGGCGACCGGGTCGCCCGCCGCCGCCTCGAAGTCGGGATCGTTGACCAGGAACAAGGCAACCTTGCCCTTCAGGTCGACGCCCTTGAAGTCGTCCCACCCACGCTCGGGCGCGTTCACGCCATAGCCGACGAACACGATCGGCGCGTCGGCGATGACGGTCCGGTCGGTGTCGCGCACGGTGCTGACGTAAATGTCCTTCGGGAAGCTCAGCGCCACGTCGCTTGTTCCGTGCCTCAGCCGGAACTCGAACGGCTCCATCAGCTTGGTGCGGATCATCGGCACCATCTGCGTCCAGCTGCCATTCTCTCCGCCGGGCTCCAGCCCCGCCATGCGGAACTGCTGGATCAGGTAGTTGACCGTCTTGTCCTCGCCCGCGGTCCCCGGAGCGCGCCCCTGGAACGCGTGCGAAGCGAGCACCCGCACGATCTCGCTCATCCGCTCGGTGCTGATCGAGTCCGCGGCGGGCACGGGCGGTAGCTGGGCGGGAAGCTGCGGCGGGCCGTTGTGATCGGCGGGGAGCAGCTGCGGCTCGGCGTTCGTCGCGCATGCACCGACAAGCGCAGCCATCGCAAGAACCATCCAGCGCGTCATCGTCCACTCCTTCAATCCGGCTGGGGGATCGGACGCTTCTTGGTGCCCGCGAGTTCCTGGTCCATGTACTTGACCTCGGCGGCGATCGCGCGGTCGCTGATCGTCCAGTCGGGGAAGCGGGCGCGCATCGTCGGAGCGACCGCCTGGACCAGCGCCTCGCCGGTCATGTCGGCCCGCAGCACCAGCCCGTCGTCGATCGGCCGGGACAGGTCGCTGACCGGCACCCACGGCTGCCGCTGCTGCGGCATCGCGCTCACCGCGGCCTCCGACACGATGCCGTTCGGCCGGCCGTTGCCGTCGACCACGACGAGCGCGCGGGCACCTGCCTCACGTGCCCGGCGGACCGCCTCGGCCAGCGGCAGCTCGGCCGTGACCGGGAGCGCCCGCCGGGTGAGGGCGCGGATGTCGATGCCCGGCAGGACGCCGATGACCTTGGCCTGGGTGATCGCGATGCTCGCGTTCGCCCAGATGAACATGGCGAGGATGACCAGGTAGGCCGTGCCGATGGCGGAGCTGCCGAAACCGGACGGCTTCACGACGGCGAGGAGCAGCACGCCGACGGCGAGAACACGGCCGAGCCATGCCGCTGCG
>DASUXP010000288.1:0-4456 GCA_036377835.1 Sphingomicrobium sp.
CGCGAGATCCTGCGCATGCGCCAGCGTTTGAACGCGCTCTACGCGCAATATACCGGCAAGAAGATCGAGGAAATCGAGAAGGCGATGGACCGCGACACCTTCCTCGAAGCCGACGAGGCCAAGGCCTTCGGAATCATCGACGAGGTGTTCGACAAACGCCCGGAGCCCGGCGATGACGCCGGGACGGGCGCTGGGGATGCGGTTCCGACGTAAGCCGGCGGCCAGCGCGCCGCAGAACGGACGCCCAGCTAACGGCTACTCGATGTTCAGCCAAGGACTTCCAGTGCGGCGGCGTAAGCAACGGCGTCGAACGTGCAGCCGGCCGATTTCGGATCAATGTTGGGCCCGCTACGGCGCGGCGTACGGACTTGTTGGTCCGTCTTCTTGAAGATTTGTTTCATGTGTCATTCCGGCGGCGGTTTCCGCCTTTCTTATGGCATCAGCGGCCTTGAATTGTTGGGAACGCTGGGCGCGGTCGGCGAGCGCGGTCCATGCGGCCTCGGATCGGCGCCAACGCTCGCGCACATTGTCGAGCGTTGCCGCAGCTCCGTCGGCCCGAGCCTGCTCGGCCCGGGCACGATAGAATTCGAGGTCGGCGGTCCGTGCGTTCAAGGGGACCCGAGGCAAGCCTATTGCGCCGTGGCGTCGTTGGCCGGCGTTTCGGCCGCGGCGTCTCCGCCTGGCGCCCCGGCCTCCTCGGGAGACTTGAGGTTCACCGCACTCATCTTGCCGCGATCATCCTGCTGCAGGTCGTAGCTGATGCGCTGGTCCTGGCGGAGGCCGCGCATCCCGGCACGCTCGACGGCCGTGATGTGGACGAAGGCGTCGTTTCCGCCGCCGTCGGGCGCGATGAAGCCGTAGCCTTTTTGTTCGTTGAAGAATTTCACAGTTCCGATGGTCATTTCATTTCCTTCTAATGCGGGCCGAAGCATCGGTCCGCTTCTTGGCTAGGAGAGGCAGGAGAAGGAAAAGAGGGGCCGCAAAGCGCCTGTCGACCGTCAGTTTGCGACTAGTAGCGAGGCATAGATAGGGTCCGTGCCGCATGATTGTAAGACGGCCGCTCATTACAATCCCGCGGCCTCGCTGAACGGAAGCACAAATAGGACGTGGCCGCGCTCATCGGTCACTTCCACTTCGTCGCTCAGCGATAGCGCGCCTCGCAAAGCCTCGTCAGCGATGCAGGAGCGAACGCCTCTCACGGCCTCGATGAACGCGGTCTCCGGGTCCGGCAGCTCTAACCCAATATCATCACGAAGCTGATCGCCGGTGAAGTTGAAGAAGTACGTCGGCATTTCCCATGGAAAAGCAGATTTCTTCGAGTCGGGCCTCAACTTGGGTCACATTGCGAGCGGGGCACCAAATGGGCGTTAGGGAAACCATTGGCGATGTGCTAAGGTACGTCCATCGCGCCGATAGTTCCACTGTAGGCCTGCGCGGCTGAGAGACCCGATCGTGCTCCCGCTTACGAATGTGGGAGCAGCGCATGGATCTCAACTACCTCTACCACCGTCACCAGGTGTCGCTTTTCATGGCCGCCAACGCGGCCAGCGAAGCGGCGCGTCTGGTCCATCGCGAGCTGGCCCACGGCTATGCCTCGCGCATTGCCGCCATGAAGAACCCGCCCCTCGCAGGAGCCGCCTGATGGAACGGCAGACCCGGGGCGAAGCCGCGGACTCCCTGCGCGAGCAGGCTGCCTCCTGCCGCAGGCTCGCGCGGCGAGCGCGCACGCCCAGCGGCCTCGCCGCGCTGGCCACCGTCGCCGAGGTGTTCGACGCCGACGCGCGCCGCATCGACCCCTTGAGTCTCAGGCAATGAGCGCGCGTGGACGGTCGATGGATGAGGGTGAGAGGGTCGTGCAGACGGAGCTCGACCGCTACGGGATTCAGCGCGTGCCCACCGATGTCTATCTGTGGGGCGGTTACCGCTATTCGAGCGCGCACGACGCTCTGGCGGCCGCAAGGCGGAAAGCCGCGACATGAGCCGCGTCCTTTTTCTCGAGCTCGATGAGGGGGAGGTCGCCGCGGAGTGCCTCAAACGAAAGGTGGGCGTTTCGGCGATCGAGCGACTGCCTGCGGGCGGCGTGCGTCTGGTATGCATGAGCAGTGCCGGAGCGGAGAAGATGCGCAGCACGCTCAAGAAGCAGCTCATCACGGACCTCGTGACCCGCAAAAGCACCGACCGGACCGGCCTTTTTGGTAGCAACGGCTCCAAGAGCAGACGTCGGCACGGTCGAGCGCTCGTTCCAACCGGCGCCCGGATCGGTCACCGTCGAAGAGATTCGCGCGATGCTGCGCCGGGAAGGCTGCGCTCAGGTCGAAGAGCATTTGAGCGGGAATGTGATCCGCGCCGAGCTGAGGCGGCTGCTCGCCGGCTCAGCGCGCAAATCGTTCCGCCGCGCACCCTAGCAAACTGAGGACCACATATTGTCTTATTTCAGTCACGGCATCGAGAAGACCCTGCGCAAGCGCAACCGCAAGGTGACGTTGCTCGCGTCCGTCCGCGCGGGCCGATGCGAACCTCCACACGGCATGACGAAGGAAGACGCCATTGTCATCTTGTCCCAGGATATCGCCGATTTTGAGGCGGTCCTCCTGAGCCTCCGGGGACACGACATTGCCAGCCGTATGGAGGGCCGATGAAATTCGCCGGGACAATTGCTCAGAATCTGACCGCCGCCGTCCGAAGCGCTCGCCGCTTGAAGGGGCAGCCGATTCACGTCGACACGCTTGGTCATTGGCGAGCGCTGCTCGAGCATGCGCGCTGTGAGCTCGCCAAAGGCTCAGGCGAAGGCCTTCAGGTTCACATTCGCGAGCTTGAAAATGCGCTGGATGGTCGGGTCCCCTAACCGCTGCAGACACGCCGTCGTTCCCCTATTGTTCTACATGAACAAATCGGATACAGCTGTGTCCCACAGGCGGGCTCGGCCGCTGGTGATTGACGCTTGAACGGAGACAGGGGACATGGCAGCGCAATTGAAGGTCATCGGCAGCGGATTGGAATCCCTCAAAGTGCAGAATTCGGGCACGGACCGGCAGAAGGCCCTCGAAGCGGCGCTGGCGCAAATCGACCGGGCGTTCGGCAAGGGCTCGGCGATGAAGCTCGGCAGCCGCGAGAAGATCGAGATCGAGACGATCCCGACGGGCAGCCTCGGGCTCGACATCGCGCTCGGAGTCGGCGGGCTTCCGCGCGGCCGGGTGATCGAGATCTACGGGCCGGAGAGCTCGGGCAAGACGACGCTGGCGCTGCACGCCATCGCCGAGGCACAGCGGCGCGGCGGGACCGCGGCCTTCGTCGATGCCGAGCACGCGCTCGACCCGGCTTATGCAAAGAAGCTCGGGGTCGACATCGACGAGCTGATCGTCTCGCAGCCCGACACCGGCGAGCAGGCGCTGGAGATCGTCGACACTTTGGTGAGGTCGAACGCGATCGACGTGCTGGTCGTCGATTCGGTCGCGGCGCTGGTGCCGCGGGCCGAGATCGAGGGCGAGATGGGCGACCAGCTGCCCGGCCTGCAGGCGCGGCTGATGAGCCAGGCGTTGAGGAAGCTAACCGGATCGATCAGCCGCTCGCGCTGCATGGTTGTCTTCATCAACCAGGTGCGGATGAAGATCGGCGTCATGTACGGCAATCCGGAGACGACGACCGGCGGCAATGCGCTGAAATTCTACGCGTCGGTGCGGCTCGACATTCGCCGCACGGGGCAGATCAAGGACCGCGACGACATCATCGGCAACACGACGCGGGTGAAGGTGGTCAAGAACAAGGTCGCGCCGCCGTTCAAGCAGGTCGAGTTCGATATCATGTACGGCGAGGGCATTTCCAAGGTCGGCGAAATCCTCGACCTCGGGGTCAAGGCCGGGCTGGTCGAGAAGTCGGGCGCCTGGTTCAGCTACGACAGCATCCGCATCGGCCAGGGGCGCGAGAACGCCAAAATCTATCTGAAGGAAAATCCCGACGTCGCCTTGCGCATCGAGAATGCGATCCGCGGGCGGACCGAGGAGGTCGGCGAAGCGCTGATGGCCGGCGAGGACGCCCCCGACGACGAGATCACCGCGGCGGAATAGGACCCATTCCTCCCTGCCGCGAAGCGGTGGGGAGGGGAACCATGCGAAGCATGGTGGAGGGGCCCGGTGGAGCGCGCGCTGGCCCCTCCACCATTCGCCCGCGGCGAATGGTTCCCCTCCCCATCGCCTGCGGCGACAGCGAGGATGGGTTAGCCGAGGTCGTCGGGGACGGCGGTCGATTCGCGGGCCGCTTCGGCCTCGCCCGGGTCTTCCGCCATCGGCGCGAACAGGCGCCCGGGCTCGGTCGCGACGATGAGGAGGAAGCCGCCGATCGCGCAGGCCGCGGTGCCGAGCAGGAAAGGCAGAGCAGTGCCGTCGAACGCTTGACCGATGGCGAAGCCGATGATCGCCGCGCCGAGCGTCCCGATCACGCCCTGGACCGACGAGGCGGT
>DASUXP010000289.1:0-8602 GCA_036377835.1 Sphingomicrobium sp.
CCGCCATAGTCGACGAACGCCGCCTGCAGCGACGGTTCGACGCGGGTCACCTTGGCAAGATAGATATTCCCCTTGAGCTGCTTGTGCTCGGCGGACTCGAAGTCAAACTCCTCGATCCGGTTCCCTTTGACGACCGCGACCCGGGTTTCCTCCGGGTGGCGCGCATCGATCAGCATGCGCATGGACATTGAATATTCTCCGGGCGCGCCGGTCCGGCCAGGATAGGCCGGGGCGCGCCTTAAAAGCGTGATTGATGAAAAGTGCTTCTGCTGCATGCGCCATTCCGCGGCCTTGCGCGGAAAACACGCCCGCCGGTCCGGTATCGAACGTGGCCTGGGCGTCCTGTGGCATCATGCGAGCGTCAACCTCGTGGGCCGCATGCCATCGCACCGGCTGCGGCAAAGGACCGGCGGAAAGCCGGACACGAAGGGGAGGTAGCATCTGCCCAGCCTCCCCGCAACCGCGGTGGCGGCGGTGTTTTCGCTGAAAATAGGGATAATATCGTATTAACCATGTTCGCGTGATAAGTTGGCGGTAAAGCAACCACTTGGCGCGGCACGGGTGAAGAGGATCGATCTCGACAGGCGAACGGCCATGGGCGCGGCGGCGGTGCTGGCCGGCGGCGTCGCGCTGCTGCTCGCGCTGGGCGCCAGCCGCAGTGCCGCGACGGCGACGCCGGAGGAGCCAGCGGGCATCGGCGAAGCGCGCGAAGCGGCGCTGACGGTCGCGCTTCCGGCCGCGGCCAACGACCGGATTTATGCCGCGCCGGGAGCGGCCGGGCGGCCGATCGTCGTGATCGACGCCGGGCATGGCGGCAGCGACCCCGGCGCGGTCAGCGTCTCGGGGCAGGTCAGCGAGAAGCAACTGACGCTCGAGCTTGCCCGCGAGCTTCGCGACGCGCTGGTGGAGCGCGGCCGGGTGCGCGTCGCCATGACCCGCAACGACGACCGCTATTTGACGCTCGAGGACCGGGCGGCGGTCGCGCGGCGTCTGGCGGCGAGCCTGTTCCTGTCCCTGCACATGGACAGCGCGCCCAACCCGCTCGCGCGAGGGGCAAGCATCTATTCGCTGTCGGATGTCGCCTCGGATGCCGAGGCGGCGCGCTTCGCCGCGTCCGAGAATCGCGGTTTCGGCGGGGTCGAGAGCGACGGGTCGGTGCGCTCGATCCTCTCCGACCTCGCGATGCGCGACCAGATGGGCGCGTCGGCCGACTTCGCCGCGCGGCTGATGGGCAAGTCGGCGGGGCGCGTCGAGCTTCGCCCCGAGCCCCACCGCTTCGCCGCCTTCCACGTGCTGCGGCGCGCCGACACGCCGGCCGTCCTGTTCGAATCGGGCTATATCTCCAACGCCGACGACGAGGTGCTGCTGCGCTCGCCGGACTATCGCGCGAAGCTGGTACTGGCGCTTGCGCAGGCGATCGAAGCCGACGTCGCGGCGCGGTCGCGGCGTTAACCGCTTCCCGCTGGCAGTCGAACAGGCTAGACGCTCATTCGAATGAAGTTCGAGCGGTTGACCGTTCCGTCCTGGGAGTTGCCCGACCTCGTCGCCTTCAACCGGCGGGTGCACGAGCGCATCGACCCGTGGTGGGAGCGCCGGTGGGTCCGGCGGGTGACGTGGACCGGCGCCGCGCTGTTCGCCTTGTTCGCCGGCGTGTGGCTCTATTTCGCCACCGGCCTGCCCTCGTCCGAGAAGCTCCTCGCCTACGAGCCGCCGCTCCCGACCAACGTGCGCGGCTATGACGGCGAGCCGGTGCAGACCTTCGCCCGCGAGCGCCGCGTCGAGCTATCCTACGATGAGTTCCCGCCGCTCCTGGTGCACGCCTTCATCTCCGCCGAGGACAAGGGCTTCTTCGAGCATCACGGAATCGACGTTCCCGGCCTCATCGGCGCCGTCGCGGATTATGCGACCAAGAGCGTCACCGGCGGCCGCGCCAAGGGCGGATCGACCATCACTCAGCAGGTGGCGAAATATCTGCTCAAGGATTCGAGCTATAATGTCGGCCGCAAGATCCGCGAGGCGATCCTCGCCTTCCGGCTCGAATCGACGCTGACCAAGCAGGAAATCCTCGAGCTCTACCTCAACTCGATCTTCCTCGGCCGCAACGCCTATGGCGTGCAGGCCGCGAGCCGCGCTTACTTCGACAAGGACGTCAACGAGCTGACGCTTCCGGAAGCGGCCTATCTTGCCGTGCTCCCCAAGGCGCCGGCCAATTACGATCCCGTCCGGGCGACGCAGCGGGCGCTCGACCGCCGCAACTATGTGCTGCGCGAGATGTACCGCAACGGCTATATCAGCGAGCAGCAATGGCGCGCCGCGGCAGCCACACCGCTGGGGACGATCCGCTACGGCAGCAACGAGAAGTTCCGCCAGCAGGGCGGCTATTTCATGGAAGAGGTCCGCCGCGAGCTGATCAAGCAGTTCGGCGAGAGCGCCGACAAGGGGCCGAACAGCCTCTATGCGGGCGGCCTGTGGGTGCGCACGTCGATGGTCCCGGCGATGCAGGATGCCGCCGCGCAGGCGCTGCGCGACGGCCTGACCAAGTTCGACGGCGGCCGCGGCTGGACCGACCTCGGGCAAAGCATCGACCTCGCCAAGGGCGATTGGGCGGCCCAGCTCGACCGCGCGCCGGTCGGCACCGGCTATCCCGACTGGCGCAAGGCGGTGGTGCTGTCGAAGAGCGGGGGAGCAGCGACGATCGGCTTCAGCAATGGCTCGACGGCCACTCTGCCGGCGTCCGGCGCGTCGATGCCCAAGCGCAACGTCGGCGGGGCCGCGTTCGATTATCTGAAGCCCGGCATGGTGATCATCGTCAAGGAGAGCGCGCCGGGCTCCTACGCGCTCCGCTCGGTTCCCGAAGTCTCGGGCGGGATGCTGGTCGAGGAGGTGCACACCGGCCGCGTCATGGCGATGCAGGGCGGCTTTGACGTCGTCGGGTCGAGCTACAACCGCGCGACCCAGGCGCTGCGCCAGCCGGGATCGGCGTTCAAGCCGATCGTCTATACGACCGCGCTCGAGAACGGCTTTACGCCGGCGACCATCGTGGTCGATGCGCCTTATTGCGTGTGGCAGGGCGCGGGGCTCGGGCAGAAATGCTTCGTCAACTTCGACCGGCGATCGGCGGGTCCGCACACCATGCGCTGGGGGGTCGAGCAGTCGCGCAACCTGATGACGGTGCGCACCGCCGCCGCGACCGGCATGCCCAAGGTGATCGCCACCGCCGAGAAACTCGGGGTGGGCAAGTTCCCCAACTATCTCTCGATCGCGCTCGGCGCCGGCGAGACCACCGTGCTCCGGCTGGTCAACGCTTATGCGATCCTCGCCAACCAGGGGCGCTCGGTGCGGCCGACGACCATCGACTTCGTCCAGGACCGCCACGGCAAGGTGATCTTCCGCACCGATAACCGTTGCGCGGTGATGGGCAATTGCAACGCGCCCGACTGGGACGGCAAGGCGATGCCGCGCCCGCCGAGCCGCACCCGGCAGCTGGTCGACGCCATGGCGGCGTTCCAGATGGTGCACATCATGGAAGGCGTCGTCGAGCGCGGCACCGCGACCGTGCTTCGCGACCTCAACCGGCCAATGTTCGGCAAGACCGGCACCACCTCGGGCCCGACCAACGTGTGGTTCGTCGGCGGGACCCCCGACATCGTCGCCGGAGTCTATCTCGGCTACGACCACCCGCGGCCGATGGGCCACGCGGCGCAGGGCGGACGTGTCGCCGCGCCGATCTTCAAGCAATGGGCGCAGGCGTCGCTCAAGACCCAGTCGAAGGTGCCCTTCGTCGCGCCCGCGGGCATTCGCTGGGTGCGGATCGACCGGGCGACGGGCAAGAAGGTGTTCGGCGTCTTCCCGACCAAGGAGGACCCCAAGTCGTCGGTGATCTGGGAAGCGTTCCAGCCGCAGACCGAGCCGCGGCGGGCGTTCCGCCGCTCGCAGGGCGATCCGTACGGCCAGGAGGGCAGCGAGGAGCAGGCCGTCGGCGATCCGCGCCAGCCGCAGCAGCGCGCGGTGGTCCGCCGTCCGCGGCCGGCGCAGCCGCAGCAGCAGCCCGCGCAAGCGCAGCCGGCGCCAACTGCCGCCTTGCCAACGCAGAACGCGCTCTAATACAGCCGTCCTAACTCAACGAAGGTTTCCGACGATGCGCGCCGAGGCGCAGGCTCATATCGACCAGATCAACGCCGCGACCGCGCTGCTGCGGCGGTTCCTCGACTGGGACCGCGCCATTCGCCGGCTCGACGAGCTGAATGCGAAGGTCGAAGACCCGACGCTGTGGGATGACCCCAAGGCGGCGCAGGAGGTGATGCGCGAGCGTCGGCGGCTCGACGAGGCGATCAACGCCACGCGCTCGATCGAGCGCGAACTCGCCGACACCGCCGAGCTGATCGAGCTGGCCGAAACCGAGGGCGACGATTCGCTCGTCGACGATGGCGTTCGCAGCCTCGCCGAGCTCGCCGAGCGGGCCGAGCGCGACAAGGTCGCCGCCTTGCTCGCCGGCGAGGCCGACGCCAACAGCGCCTATGTCGAGATCAACGCCGGGGCCGGGGGCACCGAAAGCCAGGACTGGGCCGAGATGCTGCTGCGGATGTACAGCCGGTGGGGCGAGCGACATGGGTTCAAGGTCGAGACGATCGACCATCACGCCGGCGAGCAAGCCGGGATCAAGTCGGCGACGATCCTGATCAAGGGCGAGAACGCCTACGGCAATGTGAAGACCGAAAGCGGGGTCCACCGGCTGGTGCGCATCAGCCCCTACGATTCCAACGCTCGCCGCCACACCAGCTTCTCGAGCGTATGGGTCTATCCCGAGGTCGACGAGGACATCGACATTCAGGTCGAGGACAAGGACCTGAGGATCGACACCTATCGCGCGTCGGGCGCGGGCGGGCAGCACGTCAACACGACCGACAGTGCGGTCCGGATCACGCACATTCCGACGGGGATCGTGGTCGCCTGCCAGAACGAGCGCTCGCAACACAAGAACCGCGCGCAGGCGATGAAGCAGCTCAAAGCACGGCTCTACGAGGCCGAGCTGCAGAAGCGCGAGGCCGAAACCAATGCCGCCAATGCCGCCAAGACCGACATCGGCTGGGGCCACCAGATCCGGTCCTACGTGCTGCAGCCGTACCAGCTGGTGAAGGACTTGCGCACGGGCGTCACGTCGACCAGCCCGAGCGACGTGCTCGACGGCGATCTCGACCGCTTCATGGCCGCGGCCCTGTCGCAACGCGTGACCGGCGAGACGGTCGAGGTCGAGGATGTGGACTAGGGCAGCCGCGCTCGGCGCGGCGCTGCTGCTCGCTGCTTGCAGGGCGACCCCGAGCGAGCCGCAATTCCCCAAGGCGCAGCGCGACGTCGCCCCGGTGGTGGGCGACAGCTTCTCGACCGAGGACGCGCGCGATCGCCTGGGCGAGGCCGAGCAGGTGATGACCCTCGCCGGGATCAAGTCGGGAATGTCGGTCGCCGACGTGGGCGCGGGCAACGGCTATTACACGGTCCGTCTGTCGCCGATGGTCGGGCCGAAGGGCCGGGTGCTCGCCGAGGACATCCTGCCCGAGGCGCGCGACTCGCTGAGTGAGCGGATCCAGCGGCAGAATCTCGACAATGTGGCGGTGAAGCTCGGCACGCCGGACAATCCGATGCTGCCCGCCCACTCGTTCGACCGCGTGTTCCTGGTCCACATGTATCACGAGGTGCAGTCGCCTTATGCCTTCCTGTGGCACCTGCGCGACGGCGTGAAGCCGGACGGGCTGGTGATCGTTGTCGATTCCAACCGGCCGACGAAGCGCCACGGAATTCCGCCCGAACAGCTGAAGTGCGAGTTCGCGGCGCTCGGCATGCAGCCGGTGAAGACCGCCACGCTGACCGGCGGCGAGGCCTATTTCGTCGCCTTCCGGATCGCCGCTCCACGGCCCGAGCCGGCAGCGATCAAGCCCTGCGGCAAGTAGCGCCCGTTCAGCGCGAATTCACGGCTTTTCGCCCCCTTTTGCGAGGAGCGGATGCGAAAGGGCGCGCGATGCCACGGAAGCTGTTCGGGTTGCCGGCGATCCTGCTCGCGGGGAGCGTCGCCTCAGCGGCGCCGAAGCCCGCTGCCTGCGTCATGACCGACGGCGAGCGGGCGTGGGCGGAGAACGCGCTCCAGGCCTCCGATTATGTCATGGAACAGCGGCTGCACCTCCCGAGGGCACCGCACCCGACTATCATCCTGTTCAACGAGCATTGCCGCTTCGAATCCACGGCACCCGGCAAGCCGCTCTGGAAGGGCGAAGCGCACAGCGGCAAGATCCGTCTGTTGAAGGGCAGCATTCCCGCCGGCGTGGTCGCGATGGAGGACTACGACCAGAAGACGGGCGAGGAGTTCTTCGCCATGGCGCTCCCGTCGATCTGGCAGGCGGCGGGGCTGATGAAGCCGGGAGACCAGGGCCTTACCGCCGTCTTCCTTCACGAATTTTCGCACAGCCGGCAATCGCTGGCGCTGCGGCCGGTCTTCGATGCCGCCGCCGCGCAATATGCAGTCCCCGATTATTTCAACGACGACAGCCTGCAGAAGCGCTTCGAGAAGGACCCGGCTTACGTGGCGGTGTACGAGAAGGAGGCTGGCCTGCTCTACCGCGCCGCGGCTGAGCCGGATGAAACCAAGGCGCGGGCGCTCGCCAGGCAGGCGCTGGAGTTGATGGAGGCGCGGCAGAAGCGCTGGTTCACCGGCGCCGACGCGATGTGGAAGCCGTGGGACGACATCTATTTGACCATGGAGGGCTTCGGGCAGTGGAATGCCTATGCCTGGCTATCGGACCCCAAGGGCGGCGGAATGACTATGGAGGCGGCGCGGGAGAAGATGCGCGGCAAGCGGCGCTGGTGGTCGCAAGAGGAGGGCCTGGGACTGTTTCTGGTCATCGACCGCTTCGTGCCCGACTGGCAGGCGCGGGCATTCGCCTCGCGCCCAGCGCTTGGCATCGACCTGTTGCGGCTTGCGGCCGAGCCTGCGGCGGCAGCGAACGCGGCGAGCTAGAGCAGCCCGAGCCGGCGGAAGCTGGTGCAGTCGTCCCCGGCGAAGACAAGATGGTCGAGCACGGCGCAATCGAGTGCCTCGGCGGCGGACGCAAGGCGGCGGGTTGCGCGGCAGTCCGACGCGCTCGGCCGCGAGTCTCCGCTCGGGTGATTGTGGGCGAGAACGATCCCCGCGCTGCGATGCTCGGCCGCATCGGCGATGATGTCGCGCAGCGGGAAACAGGTCCCGCTCTCGTCGCCGTCATGCTGCGAGACATGAATGCAGCGCGCCTCGTCGTCGACATGCGCGACCCACAGCTTTTCGCGGGTGGGGTCGGATTCGGCCATGCAGCCGGCGAAGAAGGCCTTGGCGGCGGTAAGGCCGTCGAGCTTCAGCGGGAGTTCGGCACGCTGATACCGCATGCCGGCGACCCTATCGGATCAGGTGCGGACCAACGACGGGAAGCTGATCGGCTTCGGCCGTAATTGCATCCGGTTCGGACCTAGCAAGCCGCGAGCGGCTTGCCGCGGGTCTCCTTGAGGAACAGCAGCGAGACGATCGCCGAGATGCCGGTGAACAGCACCGCGTACCACAGCCCCTGGTAGATGTTGCCGGTGATGGTCGCGAGCGCGAAGCTCGTGACGGGCAAGAAGCCGCCGACCCATCCCGTCCCGACATGATAGGGGAAAGACATGGCGGTATAGCGGACGCGGGTGGGGAACATCTCCACCAGCGCCGCCGCCTGCGGGCCGTAGAGCGCCGTCGCAGCGATCGCGAAGATCATCAGCCAGAAGAAGATCACCCCGAGGTTTGCCTGTGAAAGGTCGGCTTTGTCGGGATAGCCGGCGCCGGCGAGCAAAGCCCCGATGGCCTTGGTCTCGCTTTCCTTGTGCGCCTTCAGCTCCGCCGCGGAGAGGTGCTCGCCGCCTTCCACCGCGACGCAGGTTCGCCCGACCGCGACGCAGGTCCGGCCGTCACTCGAGGCGCGGGTCGCGTAGGAAACGCCGCGATTGGCGAGCACGCCCTTGGCAATGTCGCACGCGGTCTTGAACTGGCGCGTGCCGACCGGGTCGAACTGAACCGAGCAGCGGGCGGGGTCGGTGTAGACGATGACCGGCGCGCTGCGCTGCGCTTCGACGAGCGCGGGATTGGCCGCGCCCGCCATGGCGTGGAAGCCGGGGAAATAGGCGACCAGCGCGAGCAACATCCCGCCGAGCATCACCGGCTTGCGCCCGACGCGGTCCGACAGCCAGCCGAAGAAGACGTAGAGCGGCGCGCTGACGGCGGTCATCGCCAGGACCAGTGCGTCCTTGGTCGGCTCGGGGATGCCGAGCGACTTGGTGAGGAACACCTGGACGTAGAAGAAGGCGCAATACCAGACCGCGCCCTGGGCGCACATGATGCCGAAGAAGGCGAGCAGCACGCGTTTCAGATTGTCCCAGCGGGTGAAGGCCTCGCGCAGCGGCGCCTTGGTGACCGCGCCTTCCTCCTTCAGCCGGGTGAAGGCCGGGCTCTCCGACAGCCTGAAGCGCAGCCACACCGAGACGATCAGCAGCAGCACGGAGACGAGGAAAGGCACGCGCCAGCCCCAGTCCAGGAACGCCGCTTCGCCGACGC
>DASUXP010000290.1:0-5395 GCA_036377835.1 Sphingomicrobium sp.
TTCCAACCCCTGGGGCTACAGCTCGATGAGCCCGCTGGTGGCGGCCAGCCTCGAGGTATTCGCCCATGCCGCCGCGCCGCGCGGCAAGCCCGAATTCGGAATCGTCTCGGTCCGCGCCGGCCGCAAGGACGTGCCGGTCGCGGAGGAGATCGTCCTGCGCAAGCCGTTCGGGCAATTGAAGCGCTTCCTCAAGGACGGCGTCGAGCCCGGTCCGCCGTTGCTGATCGTCGCTCCGATGTCGGGCCACTATGCGACTTTGCTGCGCGGCACGGTCGAGCGGCTGCTGCCGAAGCATGACGTCTACATCACCGACTGGCGCGACGCGAAGCTGGTGCCGCTCACCGACGGCAGCTTCGACCTCGACGATTACATCGATTATTTGATCGAGTTCCTTGACGTCATCGGCGAGCGCACCGGCGAGCAGCCGCACCTGCTCGCGGTGTGCCAGCCGGCGGTGCCGGCCTTCGCCGCGACTGCCCTGATGAATTCGCACAAGAGCAAATGGCGGCCCAAGACGCTGACCATGATGGGCGGCCCGATCGACACTCGCCAGGCGCCGACGGCGGTCAACACGCTCGCCACCCAGCGGCCGCACGCCTGGTTTCAGCAGAACGTGATCGCGACCGTGCCGATGATCTATCCGGGCGCGGGGCGGAAGGTTTACCCGGGCTTCCTCCAGCTCGCCGGGTTCATGACCATGAACTTGGGCTCGCACCTCGTCAGTCATTGGGAGATGTTCAAGCATCTCGTCGTCGGTGACGAGGAAGGTGCCGACGCGACCCGCAAGTTCTACGACGAATATCGCTCCGTCTGCGACATGACCGCGGAATTCTACCTGCAGACCGTCGACCGCGTCTTCCAGCGGCATCTGCTGCCGAAGGGCGAGTTCGAGCATCGCGGCCGCCTGGTCGATCCCAAGGCGATCCGAGACACCGCCCTGCTCGCGATCGAAGGCGAGCGCGACGACATTTCCGGGATCGGCCAGACAAAGGCGGCGCTCGATATCACGACGAAGTTGCCACAGGCGAGGAAGCAATATTTCCTCGCCAGGGACGTCGGCCATTACGGTATCTTCAACGGCCGCAAGTGGCGCGAGAAGATCGCGCCCGTGGTCGAGAAGTTCATCGCCGCCAACGACTAGCGGGCGTTTTTAGGCTAACGTTGCCCGCACGACTCCGCCTTGCGGGAGGGCAGCATGGCGACAATCGCGGTACCGGTCCAAAAACGGGCCGTCGGCAAATTCTACGTGACCATGGCGGGGCTGTTCGTCGCCATCGCCTTCGCCGGCTTCTTTGGCACCTACTGGCTGCAGGTCGCACGCGGGACCTTCAACGGTTCGCCGCTGCTTCACGTTCACGGGCTGCTGTTCTCGCTCTGGACCCTCTTCTTCTTCTCGCAGGCGACATTGATGGCGAACCGCAAGGTGCGCCAGCATCGCGCGTGGGGCATGCTCGGCATTTCGCTGGCGACGGCGATGGTGTTCCTCGGCCTCGCAGTCGCGATCGAGGGCCTTCGCAACCGGGTCGAAGCTGGCTACGGCGACGCTGCGCGTGCGTTCGTCATCACGCCGGTCACCGCGGTCATCTTGTTCGCCGGACTGGTGACGGCTGCCATCGTCAATGTCCGCCGGCCCGAATGGCACAAGCGGTTCATGCTGGTCGCGACCGCCAGCATCCTTCAGGCGCCGATTGCGCGCTTCTTCTTCCTTGCCGCGACCGGAGGAGGACCGGGAATGCGCCCGGGTCTGGGCCCGCCGGCACCGATCGAGCGAAACTTCGCGCCGGGCTTTGTCGTCGCCCTGCTGGTCGCCGCCGCCATGATTCACGACTGGCGTAGCCGCGGGCGCGTCCATCCGGCTTACTGGTGGGGCTTCGGCAGCCTGCTCCTGGTCTATGCGCTGCGGCCCGTGATCGGTTATTCCGGCGGCTGGCTGCGCTTTACCGATTTCCTGCTCGCCTTCTAACGAGCGTCCCGCCGCCAACCTGTCCCGATGCCGAAGAAGGACGCAACTCCGCCCAGGACGGCGACGATCCCCATTGCGCTCAGCGCGACGGTGAACGGCGGCAGCAGCGCCTTGCCGTGCCCCGCGAGAACGGCGCCGAGAAGGGCGACGGCGATCAGTCCGCCGAGACGCGCGACGGCGCTGTTGAACCCCGACGCGAGCCCCGTCTGATGTTCGTCGACCGAGGCGAGGACCGTGCTGGTGAGCGGCGCCACGGCGAGCATCATTCCGATCGCCGCTACGAGAATTGCCGGGAAAACGTGGGTCCAATAGCTCTGCCCCGCTGAGATGCGGGTGGCCAGCAGCAAGCCAAGGCCGACGACGACCGGGCCCAGGGTCAGCGGAAGGCGCGGACCGAAGCGTACGGCGAGCCGGCCCATCAGCGGCGAGCCGAGGCCGAGCAGGATCGACAGCGGGAGGAGCGCGAGGCCAGCCTCGACCGGTGAATAGCCCCCGGCTTCGATCAGCACGTAGGGAATGAGCAGCATTGCTCCGCCGAAGGCGCCGTAGAGCAGAAAAGTCATCAGGTTCAGCGCCGAAAAGCAGCGATTGTCGGCGAACAAAGCGAGCGGGACCATCGCCTTGGTCCCGAGGCGCCGCTCCACCAAAATGAAGCCGATTAGCAACGCGGCTCCGACGCCGAGTCCGACCGCGGCCGCCGGTGTCAGAAGGAACTTCTGCGACCAGAGGGTGAGGCCGTAGGTTGCAGCGCCAAGCCCGAGCGTCGCCAGAGCCGCGCCCGCGATATCGATGGGCTTCCCGGGCTCCCTGACCTCGGCGACTCCGACCAGTGCGATGAGGATCGCGACGGCGACGAACGGCAGGTTGATATAGAAGATGCTCTGCCAGCCGACATGGTCGACTAGCCACCCGCCGAGGAGCGGCGCAATTGCAGCGGCGATTGCACCGGCAGCTGCCCAGATGCCGATCGCCTGCCCGCGCGCTTCGCCATCATATGCACCGTTCAGCAGGGCCAGGCTGTTGGGCAACAGCAGCCCGGCGCCGATCCCCTGCAACGCCCGTCCCGCGAGCAGCGGCTCGAGCGATCCGCTGAGGGCGCAGAGCAAAGATCCGAGCCCGAACAGCGCCGTCCCGATGACGAGCCACCGTCGGCGGCCATGATGGTCCCCGAGCGAGCCGCCGAGCAGGATAAGGGCAGCAAGCGGCAGCGTGTAGATATTGACGACCCACTGGACCTCCGCCGCGCCAGCCCCGGTGCCTTCGCGGATGGCGGGGAGCGCCACGTTGAGGATCGCGCCGTCGATGAAGCTCAGCGACGATGCCGCAACGGACATGACGAGGGTCCAGGCGGGATTGTCGGCGGAGCGGCCGCTGCTGCTGTCGCGCGACCTCAATCGACCTTCTGTGCGATCGCGGCCTCGACCATGTTCCGCCACATGTCCGCGTCGCCCGCAGCGGCCATGGCCTCGTCCGGCTCGCGCGCGGTGTGAAGGACTGCGAGCGCCTGGTTCACATGCTCGTGCCAGACCTTGTCGACCTTGTCGCCGGCCGACGGATCGCTGCCTTCGGCATTGCTGCTGTGCGCCGCTCCGGCGAGGACCCGGGCGATGCGCTCGACCAGCGGGCGATTGGATTCGGCCATTCTTCGATCCTCCTGTTCGCCAGCGTTAACCCGCTTGCCGCCTTTTGGGTTCAAGGAAGCGGCGAAGCGCGCGCCGCGCCGCGAGCACCAGCCAGATCGAGAGCAGCACCAATGCCAGCGCGATCGCGGCTGCGGCGATGGGGTAGGCGATGGCCAGCGCGAGCAGCCCGCCCGTCGCAACGTCTTCGCCGGTCGAGACGACGACGTTGGAGAGCGGCTCCGGACTCGCGTTGACCAGCGTTCGCGCGCCCGCCTTGCCGGCGTGGGCGAGGAACGCCGCACCGCCGCCGAGCAGCAGGCTTCCGACCTGCCACGCCGGGTCGCCGCCGTCGATGATCGCCATCGACAGGAGCGCTCCGCCGACCGGCCGCACGACCGAATGGACGGCGTCCCACGCGCTGTCCACCCAGGCGATCTTGTCGGCGAAGAACTCCGCCAGCGCCCCGAGCGCGGCGATGCCGATGATCCAGTTGTTGGCAAGCACGTCGAGCGCGCGAAGCTGGTCGGGCAGCGCGAGCCAGCCGAACTTCATCGCCAGGCCGACGGCAAAAGTGACGAGGTATAACCGCCAGCCGGCGAGGAGGCTGACCGTCGAGGCCAGCGCGATCAGCTCGACGGCGGACATGCGCTAGATCACCTCGAACAGCCCCGCCGCGCCCATTCCGCCGCCGACGCACATGGTGATCACGACATATTTGGCGCCGCGCCGCTTGCCCTCGATCAGCGCGTGGCCGGTGAGGCGGGCGCCTGACATTCCATAAGGGTGGCCGATCGCGATCGCCCCGCCGTTGACGTTGAAGATCTCGTCGGGGATGCCGAGCTTGTCCTGGCAGTAGAGCACCTGCACCGCGAACGCCTCGTTCAGCTCCCACAAGCCGATGTCATCCATCTTGAGGCCGAAGCGGTCGAGCAGCTTCGGCACCGCGACCGCCGGTCCGATCCCCATCTCCTCGGGGGCGGTCCCGGCGACCGCCATGCCGACGTAGCGGCCGAGCGGCTCCAGCCCGCGCTTCTCGGCGAGCGACGCCTCCATCACCACGCAGGCCGAGGCGCCGTCGCTGAGCTGGCTGGCGTTGCCGGCGGTGATGACGTTGCCCGGCCCGCGGACCGGCTCGAGCTTGGCGAGGCCCTCGAGCGTCGTCTCCGGGCGGTTGCCCTCGTCCCTGTCGAGCGTGACCTCGTGCATCGAGACTTCGCCCGTCTCCTTGTCCTTCACCGCCATCTTCGCGGTGACGGGGATGATCTCGTCATCGAACTTGCCGGTCCGCTGCGCTTCGGCGGTGCGCTGCTGCGAGCGCAGCGCATATTCGTCGCAGCGCTCGCGGCTGATGGTGTATTTCTTTCCGACGATCTCGGCGGTGTCGATCATCGGCATGTAGACGCCGTTGTGCATCGCCAGCAGCTCGGGGTCGGGCCCGAGACGCATCTCGGGGGTCTGGACGAGGCTGATGCTCTCCACCCCGCCGGCGACGACCACGTCCATGCGGTCGACGATTACCTGCTTGGCCGCGGTGGCGATGGTCATCAGGCCCGACGAGCATTGCCGGTCGATCGACATGCCCGCGACTTCGACCGGAAGGCCGGCGCGTAGCGCCGCGGTGCGGCCGATGGTCGTCTGCACGCCCTGCTGCAAGGCGGCGCCCATGATTACGTCGTCGACCTCGGCCGGATCGACCTTCGCCCGCTCGATCGCGGCGCGGATCGGGTGCGCGGCGAGCGTCGGCGACGGAGTCGCGTTGAACGCCCCGCGATAGGCCCTGCCGATCCCGGTGCGGGCGGTAGAAACGATG